>NZ_JBFTZN010000079.1:0-44261 GCF_056406775.1 Allobosea sp. P1_A7 | reverse complement strand
TCTCCTGCCTGCCGGTGAAGGTGAAGGGCGGCTCGGCCGGCTGGACCCGGGCTGTCGCCATTCTGAACGCATGACATCGCAGGCATAGGTCGAAACACAACGGCCGATCCCGGGGAGGGGCATATGGGCAAGGTCATCATCACCTGTGCGGTCACGGGCGGCATTCATACGCCGACCATGTCCGAGCACCTGCCGATCACGCCGGGCGAGATCGCCCAGCAGGCGATCGAGGCGGCGGAGGCCGGCGCCGCCATCCTGCATCTGCATGCGCGCGATCCCAGGGATGGGCGGCCGACGCCCAATCCGGCCGTGTTCATGGAGTTCCTGCCGCGGATCAAGCAGGCGACCGATGCGGTGATCAACATCACCACGGGCGGCGGTCTCAACATGACCGTCGAGGAGCGTCTTGCCGCGCCGCTTCAGGCCGCGCCCGAGATGTGCTCGCTCAACATGGGCTCGATGAACTTCGCGCTGCATCCGCTCGCCAAGCGCTACAGCAACTGGAAGCATGGCTGGGAAGAGCCCTATCTCTCCGGCACGAAGGATTTCATCTTCCGCAACACCTTTGCCGATATCGAGCGGATCTATAAGCTGCTCGGCGAGGGGCACGGCACCAAGTTCGAGCATGAATGCTACGATGTGGGCCATCTCTACAACCTCGCCCATTGCCTCGATCAGGGCTGGTTCAAGCCTCCGGTCTTCCTGCAGCTGATCTTTGGGATTCTCGGCGGCATCGGCGCCGACATGGACAATCTGATGTTCATGAAGCGCACGGCCGACAAGCTGTTCGGCAAGGACTATCAGTGGTCCGTCCTGGCCGCGGGCCGCCACCAGATGCCGTTCTGCACGCAGGCTGCGATGATGGGCGGCAATGTCCGCGTCGGCCTCGAGGACAGCCTGTTCATCGGCCGCGGGCAGCTCGCCCGCAGCAATGCCGAGCAGGTCGCCAAGATCCGGCGCATTGTCGAGGAACTCGGAATGGAGATCGCGACGCCGGCGGAAGCACGCGCCACGCTCGGGCTGAAGGGCGGCGACCAGGTGAACTTCTGAGGCGCGCCATGGCGGGGACACCCAATCCGATCGACGGCTTCACGGTCGATCCAGCGGCGATCAGCTATGTCGGCGAGTGCCTGCAGCGCCCGGAATGCATCCTGGCCGAGCCGGACGGCACGCTCTGGTCAGCCGATGCGCGCGGCGGTGTCGTGCGCATCGTCCCGAACGGGCGCCAGCGGCTGATCGTGCAGCAGGCGAGCCGCGGCTTTGCCGAGGCCGGAAACGACGAGGACCGCTTCGTCGCCGGCACCTTGCCGAACGGGCTGGCCTTTGCCCGCAATGGCGACATCCTGATCTCGAATTTCGGGACCGACCGGCTCGAGATCATGACCCGGGACGGGCAGACGCGCGTCCTGATCGACAACATCGACGGCGAGCCGATCGGCAAGGTCAATTTCGTGCTGCGCGACAGCCGGGACCGGATCTGGTTGACGATCTCGACCCGGACGAAGAACTGGATGAAGGCGATGAGCCCCGCGATCCGGGACGGCTATGTCGCGCTCTATGATGGCGGGCGCCTGCGCGTCGTCGCCGACGGCTTCCATTTCACCAACGAGATCAGGCTCGATGCCGCCGAGGAGTGGCTCTATGTCGTCGAGACCTGCGGCCGCCGCGTGACGCGGCTGCGTGTCGGCGGGGATGGCAGCCTTTCGCAGCGAGAGACATTCGGCCCCAGCGATCATGGCGCCTTCATCGACGGCATCGCCTTCGACGCCCACGGCAATCTCTGGGGCACCCATGTCATGACCGACCGCATTTTTGCGATCACGCCCGACGGCGACCTGCGCATCCTGCTCGACGATGATCGCGGCAGCGCGGCGGGCAGGGCGCTGATGGCGGCCTTCGCCCGCGACGAGGCGACGCCCGAGCTGATGCTCGCCTGTGGCGGCAGCATCGCCCCCTGGTTCGCCAGCATCACCTTTGGCGGTCCCGATCTGCGCACCGCCTATATCGGCAGCCTGAGGGGCACGCGCATTCCGACATTCCGGTCACCTGTTGCCGGATTGCCGCTGGCTCATTGGCACGGGAACGATCGACCCGCCTGACGGTCGACGGATTGGGAGGATTTGGAATGCGGATCAAGTTCGTAGCAGCGACGGTCGCGCTGGCGCTCGGGTGGCCGGGTCTCGCGGCCAAGGCGGAGGTCTCCGACGGAGTCGTCAAGATCGGCGTCCTCACCGACATGTCCGGCGTCTATTCCGACATCACCGGCAAGGGATCGGTGCTGGCGACCCGGATGGCGATCGATGATTGCCTTGCGGCCGAATGCGCCGGCATGACGATCGAAACCGTCTCGGCCGATCATCAGAACAAGGCCGATGTCGCCTCCGTGATCGCGCGCGAATGGATCGACCAGCAGAAGGTCGATGTCCTCGCCGACATGTCGAACGCCTCGCTCCAGCTCGCCTTGCCGCCGCTGCTGAAGGAGAAGAACCGGGTCGGCCTGTTTCCGGGCGGCACGGCGCGGCTGACCGGTGACGCCTGCCAGCCCGATCATATCGTGCAATGGATGTGGGACACCTATGTCCAGGTCTCCGGGGTCGCGAATGCGCTGACGAAGCCCGGCTCGAAATGGTATCTGGTGACGGCGAATTATGCGCTGGGACACCAGCTCGAAGCCGATACCAAGACCCTGGTGACGGCCAAGGGCGGGAACTATCTCGGCTCGGTCCGGCATGCCTTTCCCGCAACCGAATTATCGTCGCAGCTCCTGACCGCGCAAGGCTCGGGCGCCGACATCATCGCGCTGGCCAATGCCGGTGGCGACACGATCGCCGGGATCAAGACGGCTCGGGACTTTGGCGTCGGCCAGGGCGCCCAGAAGCTGGTCGCCTTCTTCATGACCGTGATGGATGTGAAGAGCGTCGGCCTCCAGGGCGCGCAGGGCACCGTGCTGACGGAAGGCTTCTACTGGAACCTGGATGATCGGACGCGCGCCTTCTCCGAGCGCTTCAAGGCGAAGAACGGCACCGTTCCCTCGGCCATCCATGCCGGAATCTATTCGGCGGTCCGGCATTATCTCAAGGCGGTCGCAGCCGCGAAATCCGACGACGCCAAGACCGTCATCGCCAAGATGCGCGAGATCCCGATCGAGGACGATGTCGTGCGCAGCGCGAAGCTGCGCGAGGACGGACGCATGGTCCATGACTTCTACGTCTTCCAGGTGAAGAAGCCGGAAGAGTCGAAGGGCGACTGGGACTTCTACAACCTCGTCGCGACCATCCCCGGAGACCAGGCCTTCCGCTCGCTCGCAGACGGCGCCTGCCCGGCTCTCAAGAAATAGAGAGGCGTCGCCGATGGTCTGGGGTTGGGGACGTCATCGCCCTGGCCTCCAGGCCAGCAGCGACGCCGCCCCGCGCGCGCCGCCGGTTTCGTGGAGACCGGGACGGGGTGTTCGGAGACACTGGAGGTGGCGCCTGTACCACCTTCCGGCTCATCCCCATCTATGTCATGATCACTATCATTGACTTCGCGCATTGCTTCGACCTGACGCAATGGAGCCGGCGGCTCGAGCGGAGGCTGCATGTCGCTCCTTGATCTGAATGACGTGGTCAAGCGCTACGGCCAGCACACGGTCTTGAATGGCGTGTCGCTCACCGTCGCGAAGGGGGAGATCGTCGCCGTCATCGGCCGCTCAGGCTCGGGCAAGAGCACCTTGCTGCGCTGCGTGAACGGGCTGGAGCCTATCCAGGGCGGCACCATCTCCTTCAACGGCACCGTGGTCAACGATCCCGGCACGGATCTGCGCAAGCTGCGCCAGCATGTCGGCATCGTGTTCCAGAGCTTCAATCTCTTCCCGCATCTCAGCGCCGAGGAGAACATCACGCTCGCGCCCAATGTGGTGAAGGGGGTGCCGCTGGCCGAGGCACGGCACCTGGCTGAAACCGTGCTGCGAAAGGTGGGACTGGCCGAGAAGATCGACGTCTATCCCGATCAGCTCTCCGGCGGTCAGCAGCAATGTCTGGCCATCGCGCGTTCGCTGGCGATGTCGCCGCAACTCATCCTGTTCGACGATCCGGAGCTGGTCGGCGAGGTGCCGAAACTGCTGGAGGAGATGGTGCGCGACGGCATGACCATCATGCTGGTGACCCACGACATCGGCTTTGCCTGCAAGGTCGCCAACCGCGTGGCGTTCATGCACCAGGGCCTGATCTGGGAGGAAGGTCCCGCGGCCGCGACGCTCGCCCGGCCTCGCACGCCGGAGCTGGAGACGTTTCAAAGCGCTGTCCTATTGCATTGAGCTCACCGCCGGCAGGAGCAAATTAAGCGGGTCGAACGTCCGCTTAAGGGGGGCAGCTGCTGGCGAGGGCGGAGATCGAGGGGCATGAGGATGCACGTCAGTCGGGAACCGCGGGCTTTAGCGAGCGAGTTTCACGACAGACCGCGCCTGGCCTCACATCGTCCCCAGCAAGGCTGCAGCTGCCAGCAGCGCCCCGGTCAGGATGTTCGCCAGGAACAAGCCAAAATTCACGTCCGGGCGGGCAAGGTCTATCCGCCAGGTCTGCCAGGCCAGATGCGCGGCGATCAGCAGCATGCCGATGGCGTAAGGCGGCGACATGCCCAGCAGCCAACCGCCGAGCGACCAGGCTGAAAGCGTCAGGGCATAGAACAGCCCAATCCACGCCTTGCCGTGCCGCCCGAACAGGATCGCCGTCGATTTCAGGCCGAGGCGGCTATCATCCTTCACGTCGACATAGGCATAGACGGTATCGTAGCCGATCTGCCAGGCGATGGCCCCGGCCCACATCAGCACCGCGCCGGGCGGGATATGCCCCGCGACCTCGGCCCATGCCATGAGCATCCCCCAATTGAAGGCCGCGCCCAGGACGGCCTGCGGCCAATGGGTGAAACGCTTGCAAAGCGGGTAGATGAACACGAGTGGGAGTACGCACAGCGCGACCAGAGCTGTGTATGGGGCAAGGACAAGCAGCAGCGCAGCCGCCAGCGCAAGCTGCACGCCCAGAAAGACGAAAGCTTGTCGCGTGCCGATCTGCCCGCTTGCCAACGGCCTGAAGCGGGTTCGCTCGACATGGCCGTCAAAGTTCCGATCGGCGATATCGTTGATGGTGGAGCCGGCGCTTCGCATCAGCAACGCACCGAGAGAGAAGATGGCCAGGAGCCCGAGGTCGGGAACGCCATCGGAGGCCTGAATCAGGGCGGCCCAACAGGGGAACAGCGTGAGCCATATGCCCACGGGGCGATCGAGCCGCGCCAGCCGCGTATAGGGCCGCCATGCGGCCGGCAGCCGGCGATCGACCCAATCGCCCTGATGGATGTCGCTCAAGTCCGGGCGGCTTGCAGTTGTCATGGSCAGATCTATGTCCTGTCGCGAACTTCCGATGAACGCGACAGTCTTGTCCGCGATTCCAGCACCATCGCAGAATGGAATTTGTGCGCCAAGGATCGAAGCCGGCAATGGGGGCGACGCGGCGCGCCATCCGCTTCCGACAAGCGCTCCCGCAGCATGTCGCGGATTTCCGGCGGCGTCTGTCATATCGTGAGAAGAAGCGGTCGATGGTCCGAGACCTCGGGATGCTCGACCACCGTGAATTCGATCACGTCGATGCTGCTGCGCACGAGCATATAGTCGGCGTAGCGACCCGCCTTCTTGTAGTGCGAGGTTCGGGTGTCGGTGCATCCGGTCGCCGTGACGAGGTCGTGCAGGCCGATCTCGGCCAGGATGTCGAACGTCCGGCTGCCAGGTTCGACATTGAAATCGCCGCAGACGACCAGGCGCTCCCCGGGCGGCGCGACWTTCGCGATCAAGCGCGCGAAGCGCGTCGCCTGCTCCAGGCGCTCTTGTGTGTCCTGCTTGCCCGCGAGGTCGCGAAGCCCGTGCATATGCGCGATGGTGATCGGCCACCCCCGTTCGAAATCGAAAAGTCGGATGACATGAGCATTGCGCGACCTGGGATGGTCTCCGTAGCCATCCCAGGAGAACGCCCTGTGCACGAAGCCTTGTGCCTGCCCGATGATCGGATAGGCAGATCGCACGAATGTCGCCAGGCCCCATTGCGAGGGCACGGGTTTGCCGTCGTCCCAGAGAACGCCCTGCGCCGCCGGGAAGAACATCGCGGTATGGTCGGGCAGAGCCGCGCCAATATCGCGGAAAAAGTTTGCACGCTGGGGAAGAACATGATCGCCGTCGCGGTAGGTCAGCCAGTCCTTTGACGACGAAGGCGTATGCACGACTTCCTGCAGGCAGAGGATGTCGGGTAGAGCGCTGCGGAGATAGGCGTCCGATGCGGAGAGAGCGCGGATCACGCGGAAATCCCGGACAATGACTAGCGCCTTGTCGCGCTGCGCGGCAATTGCCGACACGTGCTGCACCGTCCGTCGTGCGGCCGTTGCGGAGAGACGCGTATCGGAAGGTCCGATACGCGCCGGGTCTTCTCAGTTGATCGACTTGATGCTGCCGAAGATATCGTCGAGCGCCTTGGCGTGCGTCTCGCGCTCTTCGTCATTGCCCCAGACGGTGATCATGATCATCCGGCCGCTGCCGGCCGGCATCAGGATGAAATCGACTGTCGTCGGGCCGTTCGCGTCAGTGGTGCGGAACTGGAAGACGGTCGAGGAAATCCCGTTGATCGGGACTTCTGCCTGGATCGGCTTCACCTGCTTGATCTTGTTTTCCTTCATCCAGGATTCGTTCGTGGCCATCATCTTGTCGATCTCGCGGGCATGCGCGAACTCGACCGAGAAGAAGATCGCCTCGTCCTGCGGGCGCGCGGAGTAGCCGAACTCGATCTCCTGCGTCTTCCAGTTGTTCGGAACGGTCAGCGTAATGGCCGGGTTCTTGTCGGGAACCGCGAAATTCTTGGCGGCGGCAGGCACGACGCACAGAAGCGCGGCGGCGAAAGCCGCAAGGCAGAGACGGGCGATAGACATGGGAGAGTTCTCAAGAGCCAGGTGACACATGTGACCTGCAGCCCGCTCGTTTCCTCTGCGCCACCAATGGCGCTGACGCAATGCCGATGGACCGGCCGTGCCGCGTAAACTTTAACCGGCCCGGCATTCGCCAGGGGATCGCGGGCGAAGGAGCATTTGACTGCCCATTATACGGGCGGTTCTTCAGTCGGCGATCGAACGAATGACCCGCGCCGGATTGCCACCGACAAGGGTGTTCGAAGGAACGTCTCTGGTGACGACCGAAGCCGCCGCGACGACCGAATTCTCTCCGATCGTCACGCCACCGATGATGGTCGCACCGGCTGCGATCCAGACATTTCTCCCGATCGCGATGGGCTTTGCGGTGACGCGGGCGCGCCGTTGGGACGGCTCAAGGGGGCGGCCGGTCGTGATGATGCTCACATTCGGCCCGATCAGCACGTCGTCGGCAATATCGAGCCCGCCGAGATCATAGAAGGTGCAGTTCTGATTGACGAAGACATTGCGCCCGACACGGATATTGACCCCATTTTCCGTATAGAACGGCGGTATCAACACGAAACTGTCGTCGACCCTCTTGCCGATGAGATCGCTGAACAAGGCCCGGACTTCATCGGCATCGTTATAGGTCAAACGGTTGAGGGTGGCGGTGATCGTCATCGCCCGCTTGACGTTTGCCGACATCGCCGCCGATTCCGGCGTTCTCCTGGGAATGAACCTGGTGCGATCATCATTCGCCATTCGGTATTGTCCTCCGGGCGCGGTCAAGCGAGGTCCCGGTGCATGACAGCGCCGCCGGGATTCGCTGAGGGTAGCTGCAAATCGCCGGGATAAGCGGCCAAACGTCCAGGCGCGTCCACTCCCAGGCAGGCATTCAGCTTTGGTTTTCCAAGGCCGTCCGCAGCATGTCGTAGGTGGGCGCCAGGTCACGAAGGGCGGTCGCCGCAACGGCGTCGTTGCCGACAACCAGCGGATATTGCATCGCGCCGATCAGGCGCGCCTGCCTGTCGGCAATCCGCGCGGCCTCGGCATAGCCGGCGCGCGCCAGGCAGGCTGCGGCATCGACCGCGCGGCGGGCGCCGACCCTGACCGCGAAATGGACCATATGGCCGCGCAGCGCCTCGTCGCATCGCGCCTCGATCCGTGCCGCCAGGGCTTCGGCTGCTTCGCCATTGCCGAGGCTTCCGGCCGGCATGCCGAGATCGCCGTCCATCGACAGCCAGCGGATCGCCGCCGGGACGGACGCACGGATCGTCTCCACCTCGCTGACCTCTGCGACGCGCCTGAAGGCGGTTCGCATGGTGTAGGGCGCGCCATAGATCAGCGTGCTGGCGCTCCAGGCGGCCATGAAATCGGCGACCGGCAGGGTGGCATAGGGATAGCCTTGCGGATCATGCATCACCACGCGCTCATTATCCGCTTCAAGGACGACGACGTAGTGGTCGGCCTCGATCGGTCCACGCATGCCCGGCTGGTGCCGCAGATGCCCCATCTCGACCGGGCCGATCCAGACCGGTCCGCCAGCCAGCGCCGCCTTGAGCCGGGCGAGGGCCTCCTCGGCCTCGCCGCCCTGCGTGACCGTCGATGTCCAGCCGAGCGACGAAAGCGCGTCCTCAAAGCCCTTCTCCGGGTCCCAGCCATAGGGATCGAAGAATGGCAGCGTGCCGCCGATCAACTGCATGCCGAACGGACTGCCGATGGCGATCTCGATCACCGCGGTGGAGGGCGCGTCGGCCCCGAACATCATCGCGAAGGAATTGGCGTAGCAATAGGGGCCGGAGCCCGTATAGGAAAAATGCGTCATGGCGGGCTCGCTTACAGGGTGATCGGATAGGCGACATCGAAACGTGCGCCGCCGGTTCCGGGATAGGTTTCGCAGGGGCTGTCGCTGCAGCTCAGATCGCTTCGTGCGTCGAGCCACGCCTCGATCGCGTCATAGACGCGCAGGACGAGCGGGAAATCTTCATAAGCCCTGGGCACCGGCAGATAGGCCTCGCGCCGCGCCGGCTGCAGCCATAGGCGCAGGTCGCCGGCAGGTTCCAGGCTGCCCTCATAGGCGATGGCGACCTCGACCAGACCTTCGCTGTCGCGGCTGACGAGGCTGTGGCAATGCACGCTCATCGGCCCGTCGCCCGGCAGGCCCGAGCCCCGCAGATGGGCGCGGATATCGGCCTCGGCGCTGGCGACGAAATCGTCGAGGGCCTCGACGCCGACGTGGCGCTGGCGGGACACGACCTTGCTGGCCTCGATCTCGCGCAAGCTTATCGCCGTGGCCAAGGCGGGTTCACCACCGTCGGCGTGTCGGGCAAGCGCCCGAACACCCTCGGTCTGCTCTGCCAGAAGCTCGTTCTGCGCGCTGAGCCATGTCTGCAACTCGACGGCGCGCGCCTCGGGCGCAAGCGCGACAAGCTGCCCGACGCGCGCTACCGGCAGACCGAGCCGCCGCAGCCTGGCGATCAGCCGCGCCCGTGGCGCCTGCTCGGGGGCGTAATAGCGGTACCCGGTCTGCGGATCGACATGGGCCGGCACGAGCAGGCCCTGTTCGGCATAGAGCCGCAAGGCCTTCGGTGACAGCCGCGTGGCGGCGCCGAAACGTCCGGCAAGAAGATAGGAATCGCTCATGAATCCATCTCTAGAGTCAGCCCTTGGGGCGAGGTCAAGCGCCCGAAGGAGCCTTCGCCATGGCGGCCCGACCTCGGCCTTCCAGTCTCCGGGCTGGCGATGTCATCGGGCTTCATGGCACGATCCGAGCCTTGCCATTCAGACGTGGAGCGCCTGATGACCAATGCCAGCGCCGGGAACCCCGTTGCCGACGAGGCTCCGACTCATCCCGAGGAAATCAGATCCGAGTTCGACCTGCGTGTCGGCAAGCACATCACCCTGCAGGGACGGGCGCGGATCACTCCGGCTGGCTTGATCTGCTCCGGGCTCGCGGTCGCCATGGTGACGTTTGCTCTGGGCTACGTTGCCCGCTCGCTCCCAGCGCGGCGGCGCTGAGCCTTCGGACCGGCATGGTCCATCGCCCCTGCGCCCGTTCATCCGGGCTGTCCTGGTCAAAGCGGCCGACAGCCAACTCCGACCCATCGCGGACGCTCGCAGGCCTTGCCCTGATCGACTGGCCTGCCGCATCCGGCGAGCGCTATAAGGCGCGGCTCGAGAGGATGAGGACAGCGATGTTCACCGGCATTGTTCAATCCGTAGCGCGGGTTGCAGCCATTGAGGACGACAATGGCATCCGGACCTTCACGCTCGATTTCCCCGCAGGGTTTACCGATGGGCTCGGCATCGGGGCCAGCGTCGCCGTGGATGGCGTCTGCCTGACGGCAACGACGATCATGTCCACTGAGCGGGTGCTCTTCGACGTCATGCTCCAGAGCCTCGCGGTCACCACGCTGGGGGATTGTGGGCCGGGCAGCATGGTCAATGTCGAACGGGCGGCGAAGGATGGCGCAGAGATCGGTGGGCACCCTCTCTCGGGCCATATCGACTTCGCAGCGCGGATCGACCTCATCAAGGAATACGGAGGCAACAAGGCCATCCGGTTCTCCATCCCTCGGCCCTTCGAGCGGTACATCTTCCCGAAAGGCTACATCGCCATCAACGGATGCAGCCTGACGGTCTCGGAGTGCAACAAGGCCGAGGGCTGGTTCGAGATCTGGCTTATCCCCGAGACGCGCCGGGTGACGAATCTCGACGCCAAGCGAGAGGGTGACGCGGTCAATGTCGAGATCGAACGGGGGACTCAGGTGGTTGTCGACACGGTGCGGGACACCGTCGCGGAAAGCCTCGGCGAGCTGCGCCCGTTGCTCGAAGCCCTGCTGAAGGAACGTGGCCTGGCTCTGGAGGACTTGGTGACGCCCTCGGCCCTGTTGCCTCCCCGTCACTGAGGGGGCGCGGCCTCCGCGCCTTGCGGAGCTCGTCCTGCCTGATCGCGAACCGCAATCGTCGGTCTTCACCTGAACCGGCCAGGGCCCCTGAAGGCGTTTGGGTGACTCAGACGCGGCCCCATGGTTCTGGTCCAACTTGACCTCCGTTCTGGCCGATCGTGAGGATCAGACCAGGGGCGCACGGCATCCCGCACGGCGAGGAAGCGCAGCCCTTTGGACGGGCGCCTGACCTGCGGGACGACGATGGTCCTTCCGACCCGCGCGACCGGCATCCTCGCCCCCTAGCAATTTGCCCCCAATGCTCGCAGATTATGTACTGGGTTGCAGCTGGGATCGAACCATGACTGCCCACAGCGCTCAGGTAACGAGACCGCCCGCTGCCCTGCCGGTCGCCGCCACGCTCGGCGCTCTCGGCGTCGTCTATGGCGATATCGGAACAAGTCCGCTCTATGCCTTGCGGGAAGCGGCGAGGGCGGCGACCCAGGGCGGCAGCCTCAGTCAGGATGCGGTGCTCGGCATCGTCTCGCTCATCCTGTGGGCGCTGATCCTGATCATCTCCATGAAATACGCGCTGCTGATCCTGCGTGCCGATAATCGCGGCGAGGGCGGCATCGTCGCCATGCTGGCCCTGCTCTCGGCCCGCAACGCCGAGCCGGGGAGCTGGCGCGCCTATCTCCTGATCGTCGGCCTGATCGGTGCGGCGCTGCTTTACGGCGACGGCGCCATCACCCCGGCCATCTCGGTGCTGAGCGCCGTCGAAGGCCTGAAGCTCGACGCGCCGGCGCTGCAGCATGTCGTGGTGCCATTGACCGTGGTCATCCTGATCGGCCTGTTTGCCGTCCAGAAGAAGGGCACAGGCTTCATCGGCGCGATCTTCGGTCCGGTCATGCTTGGCTGGTTCATCATCATCGCGCTGCTTGGCCTCCACGGCATCGCCCAGGCGCCCGGCGTGCTTGTGGCGCTGAGCCCGCTCTACGCCGTCAATTTCCTGATCCACCAGGACTTCCATGTCAGCTTCGCCATTCTCGGCGCGGCATTCCTGGCCGTCACCGGCGGCGAAGCCATGTATGCCGACATGGGACATTTCGGCCGCCTGCCGATCAGGCTCGCCTGGTTCGGCATTGCCCTGCCGGCGCTCGTGCTGAACTATTTCGGTCAGGCCGGACTCCTGATCACCGACAGCGCCGCGCTGGATAATCCATTCTACCAGCTGGCGCCGGACTGGGCGCATTACCCGCTGGTCGCCCTTGCCACAGTGGCGACCGTGATCGCCTCGCAAGCCATCATTTCCGGGGTGTTCTCGCTGACGCAGCAGGCGATCCAGCTCGGCTTCCTGCCCCGCATGCATATCGAGCACACGGCAAGCCACGAGATCGGCCAGATCTATGTGCCGCTGGTGAACTGGCTGCTGGCGGCGGCGACGCTCGGCGCGGTGATCGGCTTCGGCTCGTCCGATGCGCTGGCAGGCGCCTATGGCATCGCCGTCTCCCTGCTGATGGCCATCACCACCCTGTTGGCCGCGCTCGTTGCGCTGCACTGGGGCTACCCGCCGCTGATCGTGATTGCGGTCAACGGCTTCTTCCTCGTCATCGACTGCATCTTCTTCGCCGCGAACACGACCAAGCTGTTCGAAGGCGGCTGGTTCCCGCTCCTGCTTGCGGCCGCGGCCGCCTTCGTGATGCTGACCTGGCGCAGCGGCGTCAAACTGGTCGAGCGCGCCCGCCGCAATCTGCGCCAGCCGGAGGAGGAGCTGATCGAGAGCGCGGTCGCGACCTGCTGCTCGCGGCTGCCCGGAACCGCCGTCTTCATGGCCTCGGCTCCCCATGGCGTGCCGCTCGCGCTGACGCAGTTCGTCAAGCACAACCGCGTCCTGCATGAGCGCATCCTGCTGGTCACGGTCGTCATCGCAGAGGTCCCCCGCGCAGGTGGTCGAGCTCGGAACCGAGATCGAGATCTGACGGGCATGGGCAAGCGGCTGCCTTTACCCGTTAGCAGCGGACCAGTTGCGGCTTTGCACTGACCGCGTCCTGCTCGTCCTCGCTGACGGTGCGCCAGAATTGCTCAACGACCGGACGGGAATTCGACAAGGACCGATAGAGCCGGATATCGACCGTCAGGTCCCAGCTGGCATCGGCGGCGCGCACGAGTTGCCCGCTGGCAAGATCGAGCCGCACGATGCTCTCCGGTATCCAGGCCAGCCCCCAACCGGCCAGAGCCATCGCCTTCAGGCCTTCCGACATCGTGTTCTCGTGGATCGTGATGCGTTCGAGCGCTCGTCTCGCGAAGAGATCCGCCAGCACGTGATGGAAGAACGATCCGGCGCCATAGGCGAGGTGCCGCGCCGGGGTCGCTCCCGGCTCGATCCGGTGAAGCGGGCGACCGCTGGCGTCGGGGGCCGAAACCGGGACGACGCGCTCGTCGCCCAATCGCATATGGATGATGTCGCTGTCCACGATGAAAACCGGCACCGCGCTATGCGAGTAGATCAGCAGAAAATCGCTGCCGCCTTCCCGCAGCGAGGTCACGAGGGAATCGATCCCGTTATTGTCCGCGCTCACTCTCGTCCGCAGCCCGCCGAAGCGGGGCTCGATGCGCCGCAGCCATTGCGGGAAAAAGGTCAGCGACAGCGTGTGGAGCGCCGCGAAGGACAGGGTGTTTGCACGCAGGCCCTGCTTCTCCCGCAGCTTGTCCCTGGCGCGATACAGGTCCTGCAACAGCTCCTGCGCGGTCCCGCGGAAATTCTCGCCTGCCGAGGTCAGCCGGACCGGATAGGAGGCCCGATCGACGAGGGGCAAGCCGACCCAATCCTCGAGTTGCCTGATGCGGCGGCTGAAGTCGGACTGGGTGACATGGCGTTCGGCAGCGGAACGGGAGAAGCTTGCCGTGCTCGCAAGGCTGAGGAAATCCTCCAACCATTTGACCTCCATGGCGTCCTCCCTAACGCGACAGGGTCGCAGCGCCCGGCCGCGTCCAGGGCGATGCCGCGTCGACATCCACCTCCGTCCGCCCCACGGCCGGGCTAGTCCGCATCGAGGCCGACCAGCGCACGATCATAGCCGGCACTGGCTGCGATGAGCCTCTGCGTGTAGCCGCTATGGGCGCGCGCCGACATCAGGTCGGCGACGCCGAGCTCCTCGATCAGCTTGCCCTGGTTCATCACGGCGAGCCGGTTGCACAGATTGGCGACGACGGGCAGGTCGTGGCTGACGAGGACGCAGGTGAGGCCCTGTTCGACCTGGATGTCGCGGAGCAGGTTGAGAACCTCGGCCTGGACGGAGACGTCGAGAGCCGAGGTCGGTTCGTCGAGAAACAGGATGCGGGGCTCGAGGATGAGAGCCCGCGCGATCGCCACGCGCTGGCGCTGGCCGCCGGAGAGCTGGTGCGGGTAGCGGTAGCGGTAGCTCTCGCCAAGACCGACCTGGGCAAGCACGCGGGAGACGCGCGGGCCGATGCCGGCGATGCCGTGCACCACCAGCGGCTCCGAGAGAATGGTGTTGACGGTGTGCCGTGGGTGCAGGGAGCCATAGGGATCCTGGAACACCATCTGGGCCATCCGGTAGAACGCGAGATCGCGCACCGGTCCCACGGTCTTGCCGGCGATCCTGATGGTCCCCGACCATTGCCGGTTGAGGCCGGCAAGGCACCGCAGGATCGTCGTCTTGCCGCAGCCGGACTCGCCCACCAGCCCGTAGACGGTCGCTTCGGGAATCGAGAAGGAGACGTCGTCGACGGCGACGGACTGGTTTTCACCCGCGCCGAAGGCGACGCGCAAATGGCTGACTTCGATCATGCTTCCGCCGGAATGGGTTCGTTGCGCCAGGACGGGTCGCGCTCCAGCACCCGCAGGCGCTTGTGGCCGTCCTCGAGCCGGGGCAGTGAGGCCAGCAGCCCGCGCGTATAGGGATGTTTCGCCTGGTGAAGGTCCGCGGCGGGGCATCGCTCCACGATGCGCCCGGCATACATGATCAAGACCTCGTCGCAGAAGGTCGAGACCAGGTTGAGGTCATGGCTGATGAACATCAGGCCGATGCCGCGGGTGGTGACGAGCTCGTCGAGAATGGCCAGGACCTGGAGCCGGACGGTGACGTCGAGCGCCGAGGTCGGCTCATCCGCGATGATCAGCTCGGGCTCGGGAATGAGCATCATGGCGATCATGATGCGCTGGCCCATCCCGCCCGAGACCTCGTGCGGGTAGAGCGCGAAGACGCGCTTGGGATCGCGAATGCGGACCGCCGCCAGCATCTCCAGCGCCCGCTCGTTCGCCTCGGCGCGGGAGGCGCGATGATGCACGCGAAAGGCTTCGGCGATCTGATGCCCCACCCGCATGACCGGATTGAGCGAGTATTTCGGATCCTGCAGGATCATCGAGACGCGCTTGCCGCGGATGCCGAGCATCTCGTTTTCGCTCAGTCCTGCGAGCTCGGTCTCGCCCAGTTTCATGGACTTGACGGTGGAGGTCGCTCCCGACGGCAACAGGTTGAGGATCGCCCGCCCGGTCATCGACTTGCCGGAGCCGGACTCGCCGACGATGCCGACCTTGTTCCGGCCGACCTCGAAGCTGATGCCGCGCACGGCCTCCACCAGGCCGCGCGGGCCGGGAAAGCCGACGCGCAGGTCCTCGACCGTGAGGATGGGGCTCTTTGTGGTCCCGGACATCGTCCCCTCCCTCACGAGCGCGGGTTGAGCATGTCGCGCAACCCGTCTCCGAACAGGTTGAAGGCGAGGCTGACGGTCAGGATGGCCAGGCCGGGCATGGCGGCGAGATACCAGTGCTCGAGCAGGTATTGTCTCGCCGTCGAGAGCATGGCGCCCCATTCCGGCGTCGGGGGCTGGGCGCCCAGGCCGAGGAAGCCGAGGCCGGCTGCGGTCAACGCGACGCTGGCCATGCTCAGCGTCACCCGCACGACGACCGAGGGCAGGCACATCGGCATGACGTGCTTGAAGATGATCCGCGGTGTCGAGGCCCCCATGACGCGGACGGCATCGACATAGTCGCTGGAGCGGATCGTCAGGGTTTCCGCCCTGGCGAGACGGGCGATCCCCGGCCAGGAGGACAGCGCGATGGCGATGATCGCATTGTCCAGGCTCGGGCCCAGGGCGGAGACGAAGGCCAGCGCCAGGATCAGGCTCGGGAAGGACAGGAAGATGTCGGTGATCCGCATCAGCAGCGCTTCGACCCAGCCTCCGAGATAACCGGCCGTCGCGCCGATGCACAGGCCGATCGGCCCGACGATCACGGCAACGAGGCCGACGATGTAGAGCGTGGTGCGGGCGCCATAGACGATGCGGCTGAAGACATCCCGGCCGAGCTCGTCCGTTCCGAGCCAATGCGCGGCGCTCGGGCGCTGAAGCCGTTCGGCCAGGACCTGGTCGAAGGGCGAGTGGGTGGCGATCCACGGCGCCATCAGCGCGACCAGCCCGATCACCAGCAGGACGACCACGCCGATGACGGCGAGGGGGTTCGCGGCCAGGCGCAGCCAGGCGAGGTAGAAGCTCTGCATCCAGGCCTGGAAGCCCGATTGCGGTGCCTCGGCGAGAAGCCAGGATCGCAACGAAGCGTTGCGCTCGAAGGAATGAGCCGTCATCGGGTGCGCGGATCCAGGAAGCGGTAAAGGAGATCGGTGATCAGGTTCAGGCAGATGAAGACCAGACCCACGATCAATGTGCAGGCGAGAACGGCGTTCATGTCGCCGATCATCAGGGCGGTCGTCAGGTACTGACCGAAGCCGGGCCAGGCGAAGACCGTTTCGGTGAGCACCGCTCCTTCGAGCAGCCCGCCATAGGAAATCGCAATGACCGTGGCGAGCTGGACCAGCACGTTGCGGAAGGCATGACCCCAGACCACGCGCCGCCGCGAGAGCCCTTTGACCCGCGCCGTGGTGATGTATTCCTGGCTCAGCTGATCGAGCATGAAGCTCCGGGTCATGCGGCTGATATAGGCCATCGAGGAATAGCCGAGCAGGAGAGCCGGCAGGATGATGTGCCGCGCGGCGCTGACGAACACGTCCCAGTCGCCCGCCAGTGCTGAATCGACGAGCAGCAGCCCCGTCCGCTTCGGCACGGCGTCGAGATAGAAGATATCCACCCGGCCGGAGCCGCCGACCCAGCCGAGCCAGGCATAGAAGACGATCAGCCCCATCAGGCCGAGCCAGAAGATCGGGACGGAATGGCCGATCAGCGACAGGAGCCGCACGGCGTGGTCGATCGGTTTTCCCCGATAGACCGCAGCGGCGACGCCGAAGGGGATGCCGAGCCCGCTGCCGATCACGATGGCGACGGTGGCAAGCTCGACCGTCGCGGGAATGACATGTCTGAGATCGTCGGCGACGGGATTGCCGGTGAAGATCGCCCGCCCGAAATTGCCGCTCAGCATGTCGCGCAGGAACATGACGAACTGGATGTAGAGCGGCTGGTCGAGCCCGAGCTTGATGCGCACGTTCTCGTAGACGCTGGCATCGGCCTTCTCGCCGACGACCGCGGCGATCGGGTCGAACGGCAGCACGCGCCCGATGAAGAAGGTCAGGGCCAGCAGGCCAAGCAGGGTGAGCGCGACGGAAAGCCCGCCGCGCAGGGCCGGCGCTGCCCAGCGCGGCAGGCGCAGGCGGGCGTTTCGGCGCGGCGCGAGACCGGTCAGGGAGCTCACGCCTCACTCCTTCTCGATCGTGTCGTAAAAGAACTCCGAGCCGTTATATTCGAAGCGCTTGACCCGCTTGTGCAGGGCCATCGCGCCCAGCCGCTGGAAGATGCCGATGATCGGCGCCTCGCGCATGTGGCGGCGCTGCAGCTCGGCATAGAGCGCGGTGCGCTTGGCGGGGTCGCGCTCCACCTGCGCGGCCTCGACCTGCTGCTTGAACCAGGCGTCGGGCGCCCATGCGGCACGCCAGGCCAGGAAATTCGTCGCCTTCGCGGCATCGCTGTTGTCGGGGTTATACGCCATCCGCAGCGCCATATCGTTGGCATCGGGATAATCGTAATCATAGACCGCCATCAGCATCTGGAAGTCGCGGCTGCGCATCAGGGTGTAGAGCTGCGCCGTCGCCATGGTGCGAATATCCAGCGTCACGCCGACCTTCGCGGCATTCTGCTGGAAGTTCTGCGCGAGATCCGGAAACGGGTAATTCGTCATCGTCAGGACGGTCTTCTTGAAGCCGTCGCCATAGCCTGCCTCGGTGAGGAGGGCCTTTGCCTTGGCGATGTCCAGCCGATAGGGGTCCTCGCCCTTCGGCAGCGCCCCGAACACGCCGGCCGGCACGAAGCTCTGGCGGATTTCGGCGCGCCCCTTCTGCACGGTCTCCTTCAGCCCCTGATAATCGATCAGGTAGCGAAAGGCCTCGATGACCTTCGGGTTGCTGAGGATCGGGTCCTTCTGGTTCAGCGCGAGATAGACACTGTCGAGTCGCGGCTGAAACTGAAAGCGCAGTTCCGGATTGGCCACCATGGCCGCCAGTGACGAGGCTTCGACCGACTTGGCGTAGTCGATGTCGTTCTTTTCGAGCAGGAGCCTCTGCGCGCCCGGTTCCGGGACATGCCGCACGATGATCCGCTTCATCGCCGGCGCGCCCTTCCAGTAGGTCGGATTGGCTTCCAGGATCGCGACTTCCTGGGCGCGCAGCGTGTTCAGGCGGTAGGGGCCGTAGCAGGCGACATTCGTGTTCAGCCAGCCGGCGCCGAGATCGCCGTCCTTCTCGCGCGCCATGATCGTGTCGCGGTCGAGGGCCGACCCCATGCGGTGGTTGGTGAAGGCAAAGGGCGTCACCGAGGGCGCCAGATCCTTGGCGAGGGTGATGACGAGCGTGTGGTCGTCCGGTGTTGCGATCTGATCCGGCGAGGTGAGCCCCCAGTCGCGCATCAGGCTCGCGCTGACCAGGTTGAGCTTGATCGACCGGCGCATGGCCCAGGCGATGCTCGACGAGGTGACCGCATTGCCAGACGGGAAAACCATGCCGCGCCGCAGCGCGAACGTCCAGGTCTTCCCGTCCGGGGAGCTCGACCATGTCTCGGCGATACCGGCGACGACTTTCGAAGGATCCTTGTGATCCAGCGAGAGCAGCGGCGTGCACATCTGCCGCAACAATTCGTTGGGAAACGACTCGTTGGCTGCAGCCGGATCGAACGTGATGAAGGTGGTGAGGTCGCTCGCCATGACGAATACGTCCTTGGGCGTCGCGGCCTGTCCCGGAGCCACGGCAAGGCCGAGCAGGAACGAGCCCGCGAGAGCGGCTCGGGTCAATCTGCGTAACATAGCGAACGCTCCCCATGCGGATCGACATCAGCGGAAGGGCCGCCTCGATCACGATATTCTTGAGGGCAGGATGTTTGAAAAGACGAGCGGTATCAAGATAACAGTTATGAGTTAATTGCATAAACTCAATACATTTTCGAATACATTGCAATAAGTATTCGATACACCCCGCATATTTGCGATATCGCTTGACTCTCATACTGCAAGATACTTCAGTTTGGAAAATTATCTAGGGATGGAACGCGAATATGTCTCTGTTTGCATCGAGCGTCGCCTCTGTCGGGGATTGGATGCTGCCGTTGAAATGTGCCGTTGCGGCGTCGACCCTGGCGCTGGGGCTTGCCCCTCCGGCTCAGGCGCAGCCGTCAAACCCCTGGGAGGCGGTCGAGCATCCCCGGCCGGGCCGGTTGCCGGCCGATCTGGAGCGCCCCGGCGAGCAGGCCTGGTTCGTCCCGGTGGGCCGGGATGCGCAGGGGGCCGAGATCCTGCTGCCGGCGCGCGTGTTCAGTCCGGTCGGGCCCGGCCCGTTCCCGCTCGCGGTCGTCAGCCACGGCTCGCCCGCGAATGCGGCTGCGCGCAAGACCATGGCGCCGCCCGAATACCGGGCGGGGGCGGAGTGGCTGGTCTCGCGTGGCTTCATGGTCGTGTTGCCGCTGCGTCGCGGATATGGCCCGCGCGGAGGCGAATGGGCCGAGGCCTACGGACCGTGCAGCCAGCCGGACTACGTTCGCGGCGGGCTGGCGACTGCGGATGATATCCAGAATGTCGCGCGCTATTTCGCGACCCTTCCCACGATCCGGGCCGACCGCATCCTGCTCGTGGGCCAGTCGGCCGGGGGCTGGGGCTCGCTGGCCGCAGCGAGCCGCGGCCCCGAGAGCGTGCGCGCCGTCATCAATTTCGCCGGTGGCCGCGGTGGCTATGCCGGCGGCCGGCCGAACAACAATTGCGCGCCGGACAGCCTTGTCGACGCGGCGGCGACCTTCGGCCGTTCATCGAAGATCCCGACCCTGTGGATCTATACCCGGAACGACCGCTTCTTCGACAGCGCCCTGACCGCCCGCATGGCAGGGGCCTATCGCTCCGCCGGCGGCGATGCCGAATATCATCTCCTGGGCGCATTCGGCGAAGACGGGCACAGGCTGTTTCCGACGCCGGAGGGCCGCGCACTCTGGCAGCCCTATGCCGACCGGTTCCTCGATCGCATCTGGGGGGCGAGCGCAAGGCCTTGATGCGACGCTTGGGGCGCCGGCCGCAACGGGTATCTGGCCCGTCCAGGAGGCTGGAATGGGCAGCCACGTCCCGGCTGGACACATGAAGGTGGCCACACGCCTCATGGCTGGACAGAGGGGGGCGCACCAAGGCTTCCACGTCCGGGGTCTCGCGTCTGGCACACAGGCTTCGCGCAGTTTTCGCCTCTCGCGACTTCCCCTTTCCAACTGTCGGGAAGTCTCGCTGCCACAAGGCGAAGCAAGCAGGGCCTAGTCGCTATTGCCCATGTTTGGCAAAGGCCGTCCAAGCAAAACTGGGGCGAAAGGGGAGACCTCTGCCTTCCCTTTCGCACGCTTGTGGGCGGCGTTGGATCGGCCGCCCATCGTTCAATCGTCGCTGATGACAGCGATGACATCGATCTCCACGAGGCAATCTCTCGCGAGCATGCCGGTCTGCACCCGCGTGCGAACCGGAAAGTTGCGCTTGAAGAACCGGGAGTAGATCTCGTTGAAATTGTTGCCGGTGCGATAGTCCGCGTCGCCGTTCCGGGCATCGGCCACAAAGACGACGACCTTGACGACGTCGTCGATCGTGGCGCCGGCCGCTGCCAGAGCCCTCTCCATGTTCTGGAGCGCAAGTTCGGCCTGTTTCTCAAAGCCTTCGGCCCAAACGCCATGGTCGTCCCAGCCGACCTGGCCCGCCAGGAAGACCAGTGTCCCCTTCGCCTTCACGACATCGGAGAAGCAGGGCCATTTTTCGGGATGGCCGGGCAGGGTAATCGACTCGCGCATGTTCGGTATCCTCTGTTCATAGGTTCGCGGAATGCCCAATTGCGGGCAACTAAGGTGCTACGCGTAATGCTTTACGATTGGATTCAAGAAAGCCCCGGGCAAGAGCTCGCTCCGCTATCTCTGCAGTTTTTGCATTGGCCAGGTATCGGACAGCCGATAGCCGGCCGGGAATGGGTCCGTGGGGTCGAGCATGTGCTGATGGATGCCGGTGATCCAGGCACGGCCCGAAATCACCGGGACAATCGCTCGCTTGCCGCCCAGGCCCGCTTCCGATTCCAGCAGGCAATCGAACTCGGTATCGACAATCGACCGCCCGACAAACCGTTCGCCAACAGCCAATTCGCCGCGTGCGTTAAGGACCGCCATCCGCGCCGAACACCCCGTTCCGCACGGCGATCGATCGATCTTGCCCGGCTGGATCGCCACGGCGCTTGTGCCGTGCATGACGCCGTCCCTTCGTGTCACCGGCTCGGTCATCTGGCAAAAGGAGATATGGTCCCAGCCGTTGGTCGGATGAGAGAAACCCAGCTGTCCGTTGGCTGCATTCGTGACGCGTACGCCAATCTCGGCAATGTCACGGGCTTGGTCCGGCCGGATTGCGAGCCCGAGCGACGGCGCATCGATGATGACGAAGCTGTCGCCGCCCCAGGCAATGTCGACCGCCATCGTGCCGATGCCAGGGATCTCGAGTTGCGCATCGAGCTTGTCCACGAAGGAGGGATGGTTCCGGACCCGGATGCGCTCGGCCTTGCCGTCCCTGCATTCGGCCTCGACTTCGATCAGCCCTCCCGGAGGTTCAAGGATGAGGCGTGTGATTGGTTCCTGCATCGGGACGATGCCGCTGTTGAGCAGGACGGTCGAAACGCAGATCGAGTTTGAGCCGGACATCGGTGGGGTATCGCCGGGTTCCATGATGATCCAGCCGGTATGGGCTCTGGGGTCCTTGGGGGGCACCAGGAGATTGACATGGCGGAATACGCCGCCTCGAGGCTCGTTGAGCACAAAGTTCCGCAATCCCTGATCGCGGGCGATGAACTGCGCTTGCTCCCAGATCGTCTCGCCCGGCGGCGGCAGAACGCCGCCCACGATGACGTCGCCGACCTCGCCCTCGGCATGACAACTGACAACATGAATAACGCGGTTGCTTTGCATGGGATTCCTCGGAAGATCACAGGGTTTCTCACCAGGTCGCCCCGATGGGGCCGCGCGACCCATTAGGAGGCGGTGTTCAGGCGCATCTGCTGCTCGGGAGCCTTCAAGGTACGGTAGACAAGGCGGGCCGCGACAAGATCGGCCAATGACGATCCGACGGCCTTGAACACGGTCGTCTGCTCGGCGGATTGGCGCCCGAAAGCGGAGCCCCTGCACAGTTCCGTCAGTGTTGYCCGCACGTCGGAAGCGGTGATGACCCCCGCATCAATCGGCTGAATGAGATCGCCGGACTCGTGCAGCGCGTCGCTTGTATCGACATAGATCATCGCAGCCGCCATCAGACGATCGTCCGCTTCACGCATTGTCGGCGTGAAGCTGCCGATCAGATCCACATGCGTACCCGGGCGAACCCAATCACCGCGAAGGAGAGGGTGCGTCGACAACGTCGCTGCCGAAATAATGTCGGCCTCGCCGACCGCATGCTCGAGATTGTCGACGACGGTTGCTTGAAAACCATTGGCGGTGAGGTTGTCTGCCAGACGGCGCGCGCCGACGCCATCGATGTCCCAGACCGCGACCTTGTCGATCGGTCGAACGGCTCGCATCGCTCCGGGGACGAGGCTGGCAACCCGACCGGAGCCGAGCAGCAGTAGGCTTCGTGCGTTCTCACGCGACAGGAACCGGGCGCCCAGCGCCGCTGTCGCGACGGTTCGGCGGGCTGTAATGGTGTTCCCGTCAATGATCGCCAGTTGCTGGCCCGTCGAGCCATCATAGAGCACATAGGTCGAGGCGAGTCCCGGCAGTCCCTTCGCGGCGTTGCCGGGGTATACGGTCACGATCTTGACGCCGAGAAGGCTGTCTGCGTCGCCATCATGGCTCCACGCCGGCATCAGGAGCAGCGTGGCTTGCGGCTGCCCGGCCTGATCGATCGCGTGGTGATGGCGCAGCGGCGCCTGACATCCCGCCGCAAAACCGGTTGCCAATGCATCTATGAGAGGACGGTAGGCGAGAGCCGAAGCGGTCTCGGGGGCTCCGATTATCGTAGGTGAGGACATTGTGATCTCCCTTGCTCGCGGCAATGCACGGCCGTCGCCCGACTGCATGAGTCCAATCAGGCCGGTTTTGCTGTGATGTCTTTGTCGGCTATCGCTTGATTGCGTTCAGAAACGCCTTGGTTCTGTCGTTTCTTGGAGCGTTGAAGATCTCGCCCGGAGAGCCGTCTTCGACGATCTTTCCTCGTTCCATGAAGATCACGCGATCAGCAATGTCACGGGCGAAGCCCATTTCATGCGTCACAACCAACATCGCCATCTTGGTCTCGTGGGCGAGATTATGGACAACCTCGAGGACCTCACCGATGACCTCGGGATCAAGCGCAGACGTGATCTCGTCGAACAACATGATCTGGGGCTTCATGGCCAAGGCCCGCGCGATCGCGACGCGCTGCTGCTGGCCACCTGACAGTTGCGATGGATAGGAGGCGCCCTTTTCGGCCAGGCCGACCCGTTTCAATAGACTCTCGGCAAGGTCTCGGGCCTCCTGGCGTTGCATTCCGAGCACCTGCACCGGCGCTTCCATGACGTTTTCGAGCGCGGTCATGTGCGGGAACAGGTTGAACTGCTGGAACACCATGCCGATCTTGCCGCGGATCGCTCTGAATTCCCGATCCGGTCGAGCTTTCGCAGATCCTTCGCCGCCGGCCGAAAGGATGTCTCCAAACACCTTGATCTCACCCTCGTTGGGTCGCTCCAAGGTCATCAGAAGACGCAGGATCGTGGTTTTCCCGGAGCCGCTCGGGCCGATCAGCGAGACGCGCTCTGACGGCCTGATCTGCAGGTTCAGATCGTCGATGATCGTGAATGCACCGAACGACTTCGAGACATTGACGAATTCAGCCGCCAGCGGCGTTTGGGAGGCAGTTGCGCTCTGATGGTCCATTCTCAGCACTCGATAAGGAGCAGGAAGCATACAAACGACCTTTGCACTCAGGCCCGGCCGTAAGTCGTTCTCTGCTCCAGGTAACGGACAAGACGTGAAAATGCGAAGCCGATCACGAAGTATATGATGCCGACAAGCGTGAAGGCTTCGAAGTATCGGAACGTTTCACCGGCAAAGTTCAATGCCGCTCCGAGAAGCTCGACCACTGTGATCGTGGCGAGAAGGGACGCATGCTTATACATTGAGATGAGGTAGTTGCCGATTTGCGGCAGGACGATGCGAAAAGCCTGCGGTAGGATTATTCTCGTCCAGGTTTTTACACGCGAGAATTGAAGGGCGATGCAGGCTTCCCACTGCCCGCGGGGGACAGCATCGATGCCAGCCCTGAAGACCTCGGAGATGTAGCTGCTGTAATGCAACCCCAGGCCCAGGATGCCCGTAAACAAGGGGTTGAACGACGGCCCGTAAAGTGGAAGCACATAGAAAAGCAGATACAGCTGAATCAGGAGAGGCGTGCTGCGTACGACGGTGACGAAGCTGTCGATGATCAGGACGGCGACAGGATTGCCGCCACGGCGGGCGACGGCGATCAAGAGCCCGACGGCCAATGCGACAGCCATGCCAGCGGCCGTAGCGTACAGAGTGACGACAGTCCCTCTGAGCAGTGCCGGGAGGAGTTCCGCCGTGATTTGAGGGCTGAAATTCATGTCGTCGGCACCTTTGGCTTCCACTGGCCTCCGGAGTGCCGCTCAAGAGCCTTGTTGAGAGCAACTAGAGGCAAGGCCAGAAGCAGGTAGATCACGAAGATCGACATGTAGATGAGGGTGGGGTGCCCGTAATACTGGACAAGTTGAGCCCCGGAAAACGTCAGCTCCGTGATTGTTATGAGCGAAACCAGCGAGGTGGCCTTCAACAATTCCAGTGCGTAATTCCCAAAGGCAGGAAGCATGACCGGAATGGCCTGGGGGATRATGATCCGCCGGTAGCTCAGGCTGGTGGGCATATTCAGGGCGATGGTGGCGTCGTGCTGTCCGCGGTCAATCGAAAGAATGGCTGAGCGCACAACCTCGGAAATATAAGCCCCGAAATTCAGTGCCAGCACGAGGCATCCTGTCGTGAATGCCTCGAGCCGAATCCCAATGAGAGGGAGCACGAAGAAGAAGTAGAAGATTTGGACCAGCGAGGACGTGTTGCGAAATACCTCGATGTAGATCGCCAGCGGAATGGACAGCCACCGGGTCCGGGCCAGGCGAGCGAGCCCAACCGCGAAGCCCACCAGGAGCGCGCAGGTCCCAGATACCAACGTGAGCAACACGGTTGTGTATGCTCCCCGCAGCAACACCGGACTGATTTCAAGCAGGAGGTTCACGATTCATCCTGGAGCATGCGACGGTCAGTTCTTTGCGGCGCAGAGATCTGCCGTCTTGATCGTGTCAGGTGCGATATCTGCCGCCGTGAAGCCGAACGGCTCCAGCAGTCGCACAATTTCACCCGACTGCTTGGCTCCTTTGAGCCAGGCATTCCAGGCGGAGAGAAGCTCCGGATCCGATTTGCGGAAACCAACTGCCCCATATCCGATGACCGGATTGCCATCCTTGTCGAGGGGCGGCTTCGACATTGCGACATAGGCGAGCTCAGGATGCTTGTCGCCCGCCAGCAAGCCGCGGATGGTGATCGAGGTCTGCATCATGGCGTCGACCCGGCCCGCCTTGATGCCAGACGCCGCGGTGGGCAGATCTGGGAAGATGACGACCTGAGCATCAGGGATGCCGTTGATCCTGGCGTACTCCCGCTCGGTGCCACCGGCGACAACAGCAAGACGGGTGGCGGCATTGCTCTTCACATCATCCAAGCTTGTCAGTTTGGACGGATTGCCGGCCTTTGTAACGAAACCCTGCGTGCTGACCCATTCCGGCTCGCCGAAAGCGATCTGCTGGCAGCGACCGGGCCGGATTTGCATGCCGGCGCCGATGAAATCCAGTCGCTTGGCATCTAGTGCGGGGATGATCGAGACGAACTGCGTGACTACGCCGTCCATCTTGTCTACGCTGATCGACTTGAGAAACGCTCGGACGAGCGTCGGCTCGACCCCTGAAAGCTCTCCCTTGTCGTCGACATAGCCCCACGGGGTGAAATTCGAGAAGCCGACCCGCGCATAGCCTTCGCTCTTGATCGAAGACAGGCTGTCGGCATGGGCAATCGTCGGGAACGACAGCGCAGCGCTGACGATCAGGGCGCTTGCGAGCGCATTCGCGACACGGGCCGTCCGGGACGTGATCTTCATGGTGTTCCCCCTTGTCTTGGCGAGCGGTTATTTGCGTTCCGCGCAGGCGTATTCGGCAGTGGTGCCTTCCTTCGGCAACGTCTCCGGCCCGAAGCCGAACGGCTCGATGATCGACGTGACGCGGCCGCTCTTCAGGGCCTTGGCGAGCCAGGTATTCCAGGCCTCACGGAGTGAAATGTCGTCCTTGCGAAAGGCCATGCCGCCGTATCCGATCGATTCATTGCCGGATTCGTCGCGGGGTTGCTCGGACAGGGCGGCGAAATCCAGGCGCGGATCATTCGCCCGCGAAAGCGCTCCGCGGATCGTAACGGTCGACGCCACCACGGCATCAACCCGGCCGGCCTGAAGACCCGCGATTGCCGCTGAAAGATCGGGGAAGAGGAGGCGGCGTTCCTGGGGGATGCCGGCCAGCTCCGAAAAGCGGATCTCGCCGGCGCCCGTCAACAAGCCGATCTTCGCGCCGGCGTGCCTTGCCAGGCTGACGAAGCTCGTCACGCCCTTGGGGTTTCCCTTCTTGACCGCGAAGGCGCGGTTGATCTGATATTCGGGGTCGCCAAAGGACACGATCTTGCAGCGCTCGGGCTGGATCAGCATGCCCGTTGCGACGATATCGAAGCGTTTGGCTACAAGCCCTCCGATCAGCGAACCGAAATCCGTCACGACGGGCTCAAGGGAGGACACGCCCATATCCGCGAAGAAGGCGCGGATGAGTTCGGGAGCCTGCCCGGTGACCCGTCCATCGGGCATCACGTAGCCGTAGGGATTGATATTGGCGAAGCCAATCCGGACTTTGCCCTGAGACTTGATGCGCGCCAGGCTGTCGTCCTGCGGCTGAGACAGCGCTGCTGACGCTCCCACCACCGCCCAGCTCGCCAGCGCGCCGCAAAGGAGCAGGCGCCGCGAGAGATGATCCGAGTTTTTCAATCCCATTGCCGTTGCCCCTCTGATGGATCGCGTTCAAGCGTCGTCGATCACCGCGATGACGTCGATTTCGACCAGGCAATCGCGCGCAAGCATCGCCGCCTGGACACGGGTCCGTACCGGCCGGTCGGTCTTGAAATAACGCGCGTAGACCTCGTTGAATTCGTCGCCGTACCGAACGTCGACGAGATAGGCGTTGACTTTGACGACATCGTCGATCGTCGCGCCTGCCGCATGCAGAGCGGTCTTCATATTCTCGAGGGAAAGTTCCAGCTGGCTCGCGAAATCAGGCGCCCACGTGCCGTTCTCGTCCCAGCCGACCTGCCCGGCGAGGAACACGAGCGTCCCCTTCGCCTTCACGATATCGGAATAATACTTGGCGTGCTGCCCTGGCAGGGTGATTGCTTCACGCATGTGCCTAAGCCTTTGTAAGGAGAGCAAGAGAGCGTCAGACATCACGTCCGATGCAGCTGAGGTGTAACATATTACCTGTAGCCGTCAACATTTTTCTCGACCCGCCGGAGCCCCGTCTCTACAAGCGTCGTGCCGTCACAAGGGCGACTGTCGATGTCCCAGCTACGTCTAAGCCAATTCTCAATTCCGCAGACGGTCAGCCTGCGTGAACGCGTCCGGCAGCTTTTGCTGGCCCAGATCATGTCGGGCGAGTTCGTTCCCGAAGAGATCTATTCGGTCGCACAACTGGCGGCAGGTCTCGATGTATCTCCGACGCCCATTCGCGAAGCGGTCCTGGATCTGGCGAGCAAGGATCTCCTCGTCATCCACAAGAACCGCGGATTCTCCGTTCCTGCGACCACACCGGAAGAGCTCGAGGAGCTCCACAAGATCCGGCTCCTGCTCGAGGTTCCCTCCACGGTCGAGGCCGGACTGAAGATGGGGGAGGAGCACGCGCAAGAAACCCGGGCGATCGCCGAGGCCACTGTTCAGGCCGCGCAGTCGAACGACCTGGTCAGCTATGTCGAAGGCGACCGCCGCTTCCACCAGGCCTTCCTGGCCCCGTTGGCCATGCCGCATCTCACCGAGCTCATCATGAACTATCGCGATCGCGCTCGGCTGAGGGGATTGCGGGCCAGATTGGGAAGTCGCGAGATCGTGGCGGCATCGAAGGAACATATCGCGCTCGTCGATGCTGCCCTGGCGAGGGATGAGGCGCTGCTCCACAAGATCATCACCAACCACGTCGAATCCACGAAGACTCGTTGGTCCGAGGCCGGCTGAGGCTCCTCCTATCCCCGACCCACGAATGGCATTTTGGTCGCCATGACAGTCATCGACAGGATATTGGCCTCGAGCGGCAGGTTCGCCATGTGGAGCACTGACTGGGCAACGTGCTCGACATCCATGACAGGCTCGGCCTGGGCGTAGGTGCCTGCTGCCTTGGAGCGCTCGATCATATCACGCGCGATCTCGGTCAACGCGTTGCCGACGTCGATCTGACCGCAGGCGATGTTGTACGGGCGGCCGTCCAGCGCGGTCGTCTTGGTCAAGCCGCTTATCGCGTGTTTTGTGGCGCTGTAGGGAGCCGTGGCTGGCCGCGGAACATGCGCGGACAGCGAGCCGTTGTTGATGATCCGGCCACCCTGAGGCGTCTGGCTCTTCATCAGCCTGAACGCCTCCTGGGTGCAGAGGAACGGGCCGGTGAGATTGGTCGAGACCGTCGTCATCCAATCCTCGTAGGCGATATCCTCGATCGATCCTCCGCGGGTGACGCCAGCATTGTTGAAGAGCACATCAAGCCGGCCAAAGCGCTGTTTGCATTGAGCGAACAGATCCCTCACGGCCTCAGGCCGCGTGACGTCGCACGAGACGCACAAGGCGTTCCCGGGCGACCCGCCGAGATCGGCCGTTTCCTGCAAGGCATCGAGCCTGCGGCCAGTCAGCACCACGTGATAGCCGCTCTTGAGAAACGCTACCGCCGTGGCGCGGCCGATGCCGGATCCGGCGCCCGTAACGAGCGCTACCTTCTGAAGAGATGGCATATCCGCCTCCTTGGCCGATATCGATGTCAGGCGTCGACAGCGCCGGATGTGGTCAAATCGTAGATCGTCAGCGCGATCACTTCGATCGCGGCCATCAGCTCGTCATCCGAGACCGTGGGATCGCCCGCCTCGATCACGACCTTGCCGTGGTCGACGGCGCCGGGGGTGTATGCGACGGCCGCGCTGCCCCAGCCCGCCGTGAAATAGTGAAGTCCAAGATAATGCGACCAGACGATCGAACGGGGCTCGCGTCCGGTGACGGCCTTCAGGTTGTCGCTCAGCGCCTTGTGCAAGGGATGCTCAGGTGGCGTGTACGAACTCGAAACAGTGTGGGGGAAGGAGACCTCCATTCGCATTCCGGTCTCGCGCGAAGCGTCAGCGACGAGTTCCCTCAGCACCGCCATCGCATCGTCCAGCTTCTCCTCGGGATTCATGCGCCGATCGACATAGAGTGCGCATTCGTCCGGGATGAACGTCACGTCCAGGTTGGCCGCGATGCGGCACATGACGATCGTCGGCGTGTTGGCATGYGCCGGAACGATCTCCAGGGGCGTCTTGATCGCCGTAAATTCCTGAGCGAGTTTCCGAACTCTGTCCTGTACCGCCATCATGCCTTCGATGGCATTCACGCCTTCCGTTGGCCGCGAACCATGCGTTGCCTTGCMGAAAGCGGTGATCTTCGCCCAGAAGTGGCCTTTATAGCCGGCCGTGACGATATCCGGGCCGCCCAGGCTGCTGGCCAGAACGACCGGGCTGCGACCCATGCCCTGCTGCACCAGATAGCCCGCGCCGGTCTCCCCGCCGATATAAGCGTCGGGCGTGGCAGAGAGGAAAGCCGATTTGTCGAGCTTCACACCGCTCTTGGCGATGGCCTTGAGCGCCAGAATTTGGGCGATCGAGCCGGCGCGTTCCTTTCGCGGTCCCCAGTAAAGATCGTAGTTGTTGTTCAGATGGATGCCGATCTCGTCGCTTCGACCCGGCAGCATCGCCGTGACAAGCACGCGCGGAGCAGCGCGGTACACCGGCAGATACTCGCGTGAAAGCGACAGACCGCTTCCCCAATGGTCATCGAGATAGCTTTGTGGAACGTCGATCTCTTCGGTGGGAGCAAAGGTGGCGAGCTGCTTCTTCAGATAGGCAACTGTTTCGGGGTAGCCGGTCCCCGTCGTCGCATCGGCCGGAATGGCCGTCATGTCTTTCAGCATCACGAGCGCTTCTGCGCGCAACGCTTTGGCCGCCTCGGCGACCTTAAGTCTATTCTGCTCAGACAAGCTGCTCTCCATGGCCGAGATTGCAAGCCTCCAACGGGCTTTGATCTTAGTAATATGTTACCGGTTACATACTGTAAGTCAACAGCGATCGACGCTCTGTTCCGCGGGAATGCTGGCTGTTCCGGCCCAGAGGCCGCGGGTATGCCGAAGGTGCCGCGCCATGAGCTCCCGGGCTGCCGGGACATCGCCAGCCTCGATGAGATCGATCAGCGCGCGGTGCTCCTTCGCCGAGGACAGCAGTTCGTGCGAGCCTCGCAAGCGCGTCAGGCCGTGGAGGCGTGTCTGATCTCTCAGGGTCGCAACCATCTCCACCAACCGGGAATTGCCCGTCTCTGAGAGCAAGAGCACGTGAAATTGCCGGTCAGCGGTGAGAAACGAGAGAAGGTCGCCCTCGGCTGCCGCTTTCTCGGTCTGCGACGCCAAGTCGACGAGGAGGGCACGTCCGGCGAGCCTGGATTTCTGCGTGAGGCTCACGATTGCCGGCACTTCGAGATAATGCCGACATTCGGCCAGTTCATCGAGGTCGTGGTCATCGATCTCGCGAACCGAAAAGCCTCGATTCCGGACCATGACGATCAGGCGCTCGCCGGCGAGATGGAGCAGGGCTTCCCGCACTGGAGTCGGCGACACCTTGAGCTGTTCGGCAATCTCTCCGATCGAATAGAGGCGGCCGGGCGCAAGCGCGCCAATCAGGATCTGGGTGCGAAGAATCTGGATCGCCTGCTGTCGAAGGCTGACCCCAGACAGGCCTTCGGCAGCGGCATAGGTGAGCGTCATCGAAATCAACCTCACGGGAAGACGAGCCCAGGTATCCCCGTGGCCTCAGGTTTGATGTGCGCCTGCCATTCCCGCGAAATGGCAGGCCCGACCCTATCGGTTCTGGCAGAGCGACTGCGCGGTCACGCTGACCGGGGCGATGTCATTCTCGCCAAGGCCGAATGGCGCCATGATCCTCAGCGCCTCTCCTGATTGCCGGGCCGCGCGCAGCCAGGCGTTCCATGCGCCCAGAAGCTCGGTATCGCCTTGCCGGAAGCCCATGCCTGCATAGGCGGTCACCGACTGGCCCTTTTCATCCACGGGTTGCTGGGAGAGTTCGGCAAACTCGACCTCCGGGCTGTTGATCTTCGACAGAATGTATTTCAGTGCAACGCTGGCACCGGCCGCCGCCTCGACGCGGCCTGCTTGCAGCCCTGCAACCGACTTGTCGAAGTCAGGGAACAGAATCTGCTGATCCCTGGTCACCCCAGCAATGTCAGCGAAACGGATTTGCCCGGCGCCGGTCAGCATTCCCAGCCGGGCGTTCCTGTTGTCAGCCACATCCTTGAAGCTCTTCAGCGCAAGTGGGTTGCCCTTCTTGACGACAAATCCTTGAAGCAACTGCATCTCCGGGTCACCGAAGGCGATCTGCTCGCAGCGCCGCGGCTGGATTTGCATCGCGACCGCGATCATGTCGAACCGCTGCGCCTGCAGGCCTCCGATCAGTGAGCCGAATTCGCCGACCACTCCTTCGACCTTTTCGACGCCGAGGCTCTTGAAGAACGCCTTCGCCAATTCGGGGGAGGAGCCAGTGATCTCACCCCCAGGCCCAACGAAAGACGTCGGAGCGAAATTTGAGAAGCCGACCCTGACCGATTTCTGGCTCTTGATCCGCTCAAGGGTGTTCTGGGCATAAGACGGGCTAATCAGGCCGGCGACGGCGATTCCGCTAAGGAACGCGAGGCCGAGTACATGGGAAAGCGGCCGCAAAAATCGGATCTGCATGTGCGAAATCTCCTGACGGCAGAAATCTTCAAGCTGTGCGAGGCGCCATGCCTTAACGGGATCTCCCGTCGCAGTGGCGCTAAGGCGTAAGGCGTAACATATTACTGCTACGCCCAATTGATTGCAGGGTCAACGCAGTGCGCTTCGGTGGTCGCCGCCACCGGCCATGGCAGGGCTGTTTGCCGGGAGTTGGGGCGGTGATTATCACCCGCGCCATGACCGCAGCTCTCAGTGAGGTGCCAAACCTGCGGCGCACTGCCGGTCAGCATCGGGTGAAATCGGCCTTCTTCGGGCTATTGCCGTCCGTGGGCGGAACTGGAAGGCGCTCGAGGACAGGTCCGCCGCTTTAGCTGGGGCGCGGACTCTCGGCTCAATGACGGACGGGGGCGGCCTGCGCCGTGCCAGCTGGAGGGAAGGCGTGCCTCGGATTTCGCCATCCCGATCATCAAGCCGGACCCACCGGCCCTTGTGACAAGCCGATAGGCCGCGTATCGACGACCGAGCGAGGGCGATCTCGGCTCTCTGCACCACAAAGTTGCATGGAAGCCGCACCTGGCAGCTTTCGGATTCCCGGCGCGCCGGAGGACTCCATCTCGGACCGATGATTTGGTATCGCTGTGGGTGAAGAGCTTTGGCGCACCGAGGTCGACTTTGCCTAAGTAAACACCGGTCTCAATCCAGTTTCACCCGTACTGTCGGATAGCAACGCGCTGTCCGCGTATGATCGTGTTCATCGGGTGGCGGCAAGAGACCGGTTTGGCATTGTTATTTTGTGCCATGAGCAGCGCCGCTGTCTCAGCTCTTCAGCCGCCCGAAACATCGCCACACCGTGCCCGCAAGGGTCGTCTCATGCACCCTCTTGGTGGACTTCCGAACGGAAGACCAAGACGTCATGTGCAATGCATTTCGGGTTCGATGGACCATCATCCCCCAGACTGCTCCCCAGCCTTGGATTGCCTGCAGCGGATGCGGGGGCTTGAGAGCCTTCCAATCCAGCGGCAAGATCCGGCTCAACGCCAACGGTCGCAAGCTTGATGCGTGGCTGATCTACAAATGCCTGAGCTGCGATAAGACATGGAACCGACCGATCTTCGAGCGGCAGAATGTCCGCGACATCGATCCTGCCGTGCTGGAAGCGCTACACGCGAACGATCCGCAATGGATCCGGAGAGAGACCTTCAATCTCGAAGCATTGAGGCGCAAGGCGCAGCGCGTCGAAGAATTCCCCGAGTTTGATATCCAAAAGGAGGTCCTGCGCGACACCCTGAATTGGACGACATTGGAAATCGACCTGAAGGTTACGCTTCCGACCAGCACGCGCCTTGACCGGCTGCTGGCGTCCGAGCTGCGGGTCTCGCGTGCACGGCTCCAAACGCTTCACGAGGGCGGCGCGCTTCGGACGAGTCCGGACCGCACCGACATCCTGAAGCGGCGTATCAGAACGGGTACGCAGGTGACGATCGACCTCTCCACCGAGGCTGACCGGGAACACGCATGGAGACCCCTGGCGCAGGGCGGTCCGCTGTAACGACGTCACGTGGGCCTGAAATCTCAGGCTCTCAGGCCCACGTGACGTCATGGTTCATTCGCTACGGGCGTCCTGGCCTCCTGGATCGCGCGCCAGATCCGGGCCGGGGTCGCCGGCATGTCGATGTGGCTGACGCCGAGCGGGCGCAGCGCATCGAGGATCGCGTGGATCACCGTCTGCGGCGCCCCGATGCAGCCGGCCTGCCCGGCGCCCTTGACGCCGAGCGGGTTGGCCGTCGTCGGCAGCTCGACCAGCGAGAGCTCGAAACAGGGTAGGTCGGCTGCGCGCGGCAGCGCGTAGTCCATGAAGGTCGCGCTCAGCAGCTGGCCGCCTTCCGGATCGTAGCGGATGTCCTCCATCAGCGCCTGGCCGATGCCCTGCGCCAGGCCGCCATGGACCTGGGCCTTTGTCAGGAGCGGGTTGATCAGGGTGCCGTAGTCGTCGACGGCGACATAGCGCAGCAGCGTCACTGCGCCGGTCTCGGGATCGATCTCGACCTCGGCCGTCTGCGCGCCGTTCGGGAAGGTGAGGGGGGCGTCGCGATGGGCGCCATGGCCTGAGAGCGCCCGGCCGGTCGTCTCCCCGATATGGCGCGCGACCGTCGCGAGAGCGACGTTGCCGGCGCCGGGCGCACGGAACCAGCCGTCCTGGAAGAGCACGGCCTCGGTTGGGGCCTGGAGCAACTCTGCGGCGGCGGGTTTGGCGGCCCGGATCAAGGCACGCGCCGCCAGGAAGAGGGCGCCGCCCCCCATATGCAGCGAGCGGGCGCCGCCATGGCCGCCGCCGGTGGGGACGCGCGCCGTGTCGCCCTGCACGAGATGGAAATGCTCGGCCGGCAGGCCGAGCTGTTGCGACAGGACCTGCGCAAAGCTCGTCTCGTGCCCCTGGCCGTTCGACTGGGTGCCGACCGCCATCTCGACCCGGCCGTCGGCGCGGAAGCTGAGCCAGGCATCCTCATTCGGTCCGCCGCGCGCGGTTTCCAGGAAGCAGCCGATGCCGAAGCCCCGCAATTGTCCGCGCCGGCGCGAGACGGCGCGGCGGCGGCGGAAGCCGGCGCGGTCGGCCGCCGCCAGCACGCGCTCGAGATTCCCCGTGAAGGCACCGCAGTCGAGGACAGCGCCAAAGGGCTTTCGATAGGGGAAGCTGCGGATGAAATTGCGTTTGCGCAGCACGGCCGGATCGATCCGCAGCAGATGCGCCGCCTCATCGGCCAGGCGTTCGATCAGGTAGTTCGCCTCCGGCTTGCCGGCGCCGCGATAGGCGTCGACCGGCGCGCTGTTGGTGAAGACGCAGCGGACATCCATGCTCATCGCCGGAATGTCATAGAGCCCACCCATGGCGGGCGTCGGCGCGGTCGTCGAACTGCCGGGCCCGAGCGAGGAGACATAGGCGCCGAGATTGGCGATGGTTTCCACGGCCAGCGCCAGGAAACGGCCTCTGGCATCGAGGGCGAGGCGGCCCGTCGTCAGGTTGTCGCGGGCATGGGCGCCGCCGGCGAAATCCTCGATCCGCTCGGCAAGCCAGCGCACCGGCCGGCCCAGGCGCTGCGCCGCGATCAGCACAAGCGCATATTCGGGATAGGTGACATTCTTCATGCCGAAGCCGCCGCCGACATCGGGGCAGGCGACATCGATCCGCTCGGGCCCGACCTTGAGAACGAGGCCAAGCTCGCGGCGGATGTCGTGAACGGAGGCGCCGCTGAGCGAGAGCCTGTAGCGGCCGCTCTCCGCGTCGAAGCGCCCGAGCGCCGCCCGCGGCTCCAGGGCGGCAGCCGTGATCCGGTTGTTCACGAGCCGGCAGGTCACGACATGTGCGGCGCGGCGGAATGCGGCGGCGACCGCATCGTCATCGCCGAGGCGGTAGCGCAGGGCGAGATTGCCCGCGGCTTGCGGCCAGATCTCTGGAGCGGCGGGCCCGGCTGCTGCGGCGAGCTCCGTGACCGCAGGCAGGATCTCGTAGTCGACGGCAATCAGCTCGCAGGCCTGGCGCGCCGCGTCCGCGCTTTCGGCCACGACGAAGGCGACGGGGTCCCCGACATGGCGGACGCGCCCGCGCGCCAGGGGGAAACGCGGCGGCACGATCAGCGGCGGCTCGGCCTTCAGCGTGAGCGAGCAGGGCAGTGGGCCGAGATCCTCGATCTCCGCTGCGGTATAGATGGCTGTGACCCCAGGCAGGCTTTTCGCGGCTTGCGCATCGATTGCAAGGATGTCGGCATGGGCATGGGGTGAGCGCAGCACCACGGCGTGCAGGGCGCCGGGCACGTGCTCGTCGTCCTGGTACTGACCCCGACCCGTGAGGAAGCGCTCATCTTCGAAACGACGCAGCGATCGTGGATCTGTTGCCGCATGCGAAACCACATCGATCGTCGCCACGCCGGTATCATTCATAGGCCGGTATCATTCATGTCGTGTCGCCAACCCCCAGCCGTCCCGTCCTGCCGCAGGGCAGCGACCGGCGCGAAGGATGCGAGCATGGCATTCGGGGTCGGCTTTTGAAACAGGGCAGCGGCGGCCCACGAAGCGTCGGGTGCGTCGTCGCCCGGCCATGGAGCAGCCTGCTCTCGCGGCAATCGCCGCAGCGCTACGCAAAGGCCCGCGCTGCCGAAAGTGCGCAGGTGCCTAGGAACGCTGGTTGGCAGCCCGCTGCCGCGCCACTTCGCGGATGAACGGCATGAAGGCGGGCGGAATCTCGACCGGCGCCAGGGCCTCCTGGAGGATGTCGAACTCGGCGATGGCCTCGGTCAGCATCTCGAATTCATGGTCTTCGTCGGAGCCCATCGCGCTTTGGAGCAGCGCGGCCGCCCTCAGGACGGCAGCCTTGCGGTCTTCCAGGGAGCCAATCGTCACGTTCGGCATAGCCACCTCCCGTTCAAGATCCTCGCTTCCTAGGCTAGCGACGGAATGGGGGCTTGACGAGTCAAACGAATCAAAATTGGCGGACCTGCGACCGGAAGGCGACGGCGCGTTCGCGGTGCCGTGGCGCGGCGGTTCGGTGAACGCAGGGAGTTCCGTTGCCGCGCGGTCAAGGCGCCCGAGCCGGCGGCTCAGTCACGCTAGCGTGGTCCGCTTCCCAGATCCGAATAGCCTCCGTGAGCGCTATCGATTCGCGGTAGCTGCTGCCGTCCTGCACGGTGAGCGCTTTGAGGCGCCGCCTTGCGATCTTATAATCTTCAACAGTCTCGATCGTGAACATAGGCGGGTCCGACCTGCAGGATTCCGGCCCGTGCTTGATTGTCGTTTTCATTGCCGCCTCCGCGATTCAGAATGTCCGACAGTGGGGTATCCTCAACTGATGCTACTGCACGTGTGGCTGCTCGGCTTTGCGACAGAGCAATGTCACCGCAAGCCACTGCTTGACGCGTGACGTCTCGGATTGCTCGCCGTCGGGTCATGTTGAGCCTCTCTCCGCCAAGTCTGTTGCTGCCGGCCAAGTGCTGGCCGCGCAGGAACGCGATACAGGCAGGAGGTCTACGCATAGAGCTGACCGACGAGTAAAATCGTGCCGTTATTGCGGTAGGTCAACGCAAACCTGTCTTGGCCGTGGTGGCACAGCGACATCGATTGCAAGGAGCGTTGTCATGTCATCCTACGCGAGCCTGATGGTGAATCTGGATCTCGGCCCACATGCGGCCAGCCGGACTGCGCTTGCGGTCGGCTTGGCAGAGCGCTTCCATGCGCGCTTGATCGGCTCGGCATCGCGCTGCATCATTCCCGCTCTCCCCTTGGAGGCCGGTTTTTCCGCCCAGACGCTGATCGAGCAATGGCGCGAGATCGCTGCGGAAGAATTGCAGCAGATCGAGGCCAATTTCATCAAGGTCGCCAAGTCCGGCGAAAGCACCTCGTTGCGAACCGGTATGGACGAGTCGGCACCATTTCTTCTCGAGCAGGCCTCTGCGGCCGATCTCCTGATCGTCGGCCGACAGGGGAGCGGCGACCACCGGGACTGGCGCTTCGCCGTCGATCCCGGGGCGATCGTGTTGGAAGCCGGGCGCCCCGTCCTGCTCGTGCCGCCAACCTCTGACCGCCTTTCGGCGCAGCGTATCGTCATTGCCTGGAAGAACACGCGTGAAGCGCGCCGCGCGGTCTGCGATGCGTTGCCCTTCCTGAAGACTGCCGAAGGCGTGTTCGTCGTCACCGCCGGAGAAGGCGCCGAGAGTTCGAGCGCGCAAGACCTGCGGGACTATTTGCGTCATCACGGCATCACCGCCGATCTTGTCCAGGACAGCGCGATACGGGAAGCCCGCATCGCCGACGAACTGATACACCGGGCCCGGCAGGAAGGCGCGGACCTCTTGGTGTCCGGTGCCTATGGTCACAGCCGAACGCGCGAGTGGATATTCGGCGGCGTCACGCGTGATCTCCTCGATCATGCGTCGATCTGCTGTTTGATGAGCCATTGATCGTGGCGACGTCGGGGTGGCGCTGCGTCGATCAGAACCAATCATGAGGGCGCGGTTCGGAGCTTCGCTGATGGCGAGGCACGTCATCCCGGCCCTTGGCCATCAAGTGCGGGGGACGCCCGGATATTGTCAGCATGCCCTTAGGTAAAGTCGCAGACGCAGGCGTCGCTGATCTGGGCGCGCTGCGGACTTGGCGTCGCAGCACAGGAAGGCAGCCCGGCGCGGCGAGGCCCCTCTGGGACTCATCGAAACAAACATGTTATCGTTCCGTTAAGGAATTCACCGAATTGCCTCGCGGAGAAGCCCAGCCGCGTCTGCAATCCAGTGGTGGGCTTTGCGCAGGTGAAGTCATGAATACGCTCCTTGCCCTCCCTGTTGTCGCTCTGATTGGCGTCGGCAGTCTCGTCTTCACCGCGCGTGATGCCGAAGCCCAACACCGTGGTATCGGCGCCGGTGGATACCGAGGCACTGCCATTGGCGGTGGCTATCGCGTTGGATATCGTGGCGCGTACCGTGCCGGATATCGTGGAGCTTACCGTGGGGCGGCATACCGTGGCGGTTACTACGGCAACCGTTACTACGGTGGTCGGGCGCTCGCAGCGGGCGTCGGTCTCGCAGCAGGTGCTGCCTATTACGGCAGCGGCTACAGTTCGGGCTATGGCTACGGTTCAGGCTATGGCTACGCAGCTCCCGCAGCATACGGCTATAATGCCTATGGCGGCTATGGCGACGCTTCCTATGTCACCACAWATTCCGGCAGTGCATATTGCGATCCGGGAATCGCGAGCGGCTATCCGCAGACCGTCTATTACAACACACCGGCCTCAACTTACTACGGCGGTAGCGGCTATTATGGCGGCGGATACTACGGGAGAAGCTACTATGGCGGCGGCTATTATGGCCGGCCTGTCGTTCGTGCGGGCATCCGCCGCGCCGCATACTACAATAACCGACCAGTTGTTGGGTACTACGGTAGGCGCTGGTAAATCTCCAACACCTGTAGGGCATCAGCGCACGCGTCGCGGTCCTGGTTGCTTCTGGGGCGAACTGCGCGCAGCGACGATCGCGTCAAGCCGAGCCCTGTCCGAAGCCGTAATGTCGATGCTGATACCAGTACGCATCCCGCAATGTCGCATGCCGCAGCGGCGCGGGGAAACCCAAACAGGACTCTTCCGTCCCGATCAATCCACTAGATTGAGATCTTTGGTGGTGAGGGTTTCAGAGTTTCAGTCCTCGGACCATCGTAGAAGAGTGGTCCCGGAATGGGGCCACTCAGCTGGCCATCATTTAATATGCTGCTACGACTTGGCGACCGCCTCTATCGCGCTCGTCAGCGTGGCAGCGGGATTCGCTTTGCAATAGTCAGCGATCTTCTGGGCATTGGCATGCGCCTTGTCACCGTCCACCATGGCATTGCCGGCTTTGCCATGGACATAGCCGTTCACCCACATGGCGACCCCAATAGTCTGCGCGGCAGGCATAGCGCCAACCTCCTTGCAAGYGAGCTTCGACATGTCCACTTCCGCCGCCATTACTTGGCCTGCCAAAACGATAGTTGAAGCGGCGAGTGCGATCGGAAAACAGAGTTTCATGGTCACGACCTCCTTCTAGAAGTCCCCCGCCTTGCAAGAAGCGCTAGTGCCCTGTTGGAAATATGACAGTCGCGCCAAATTTACCGGGACAGCTTTGTGGCCCCAGCGACGATCGCTTCAAGCCGAGCCCTGTCCGAAGCCGTAATGTCGATGCTGATACCGGTATGCATCCCGCAATGTCGCATGCTGCAGCGGCGCGGGGAATTCCAACCAGGACTCTTCCGTCCCGACCAATCCACCAGGCTTTTTGAGCCTTGGAGGATGCCCATTATGCCGAAGAAGAGAGACAGGCCATTTCTTCAGTCCTCCGTCGGCTCAAAAGCCATACCTCCGGGAGGACCACTTTTCAGGGAGGCAGGCCACTGTCCTCCGGTCTTGAAACCATGTCCGGCTTCTCCATCTTATTTGGACTAGCGCGCAACTTTCCGATCGAGGAAGCACCAGGATCAGCTGGCCTCCGACACTTCAGAGCGGGCCGCCGATGATCATCGTCTTGGCGGGCAGCAGTGACAATCAAGCGTCTTCCTCTTCGTGCCTGACGAAGGAAGATATAGAATGGCAAAGGTTGTTTGCGTCCTCTATGACGATCCAGCCGACGGTTACCCGGCAGGATATGCGCGGGACGGTCTGCCGGAACTCGACCGCTACCCCGGCGGCCAGACACTTCCCACGCCGAAGGCGATCGACTTTGAACCGGGGGTTCTGCTCGGCAGTGTGTCGGGCGAACTCGGCCTGAGGAAATTTCTCGAAAGCGCCGGGCACAGCCTGGTTGTGACCTCGGACAAAGACGGTCCCGGCAGCGTTTTCGAACGCGAGCTCCCCGACGCCGAAATCGTGATCTCGCAGCCCTTCTGGCCGGCCTATCTGACCGAAGAGCGCATTGCCAAGGCGAGCAAACTGAAGCTTGCGATCACGGCCGGCATTGGATCAGACCATGTCGACCTTCAAGCCGCGATGGATCGTGGTGTAACGGTTGCCGAGGTGACCTACTGCAACTCGATCAGCGTCTCTGAACATGTGGTCATGATGATCCTGGCGCTCGTGCGAAACTACATCCCCTCCTATCAGTGGGTGCTCCGTGGGGGCTGGAACATCGCCGATTGCGTCGCGCGCTCTTACGATGTCGAGGGGATGCAGATCGGAACCGTCGGTGCCGGCCGGATCGGCAGCGCCGTGCTGCGCCGGTTGAAGCCGTTCGACGTGAAGCTGCACTACACCGACCGCCACCGTCTTCCGCTGGCGGTCGAGCAGGAACTTGGCGTTACCTTCCACGCGGACGCGGCATCCATGGTTGGCTTTTGCGATGTCGTCACGATCAATGCACCTCTGCATCCGGAGACAGAGAATCTCTTCGACGAGGCGATGATCGCCAGGATGAAACGCGGCGCCTATCTGGTGAACACGGCGCGCGGCAAGATCTGCAATCGTGACGCTGTGGCCCGCGCTCTGGAGGGCGGGCAGCTCGGCGGCTATGCTGGCGATGTCTGGTTCCCGCAGCCGGCCCCCCAGGACCATCCTTGGCGATCAATGTCGCATCACGGCATGACGCCGCATATCTCGGGATCTACGCTCTCCGCCCAAGCCCGCTACGCCGCAGGCACGCGCGAAATCCTGGAATGCTGGTTCGAAGGCCGGCCGATCCGGGAGGAATATCTGATCGTCGATGGCGGCAAGCTCGCGGGCGCTGGCGCGCATTCTTATAGCGCCGGCGACGCCACCCATGGTTCGGAAGAGGCGGCGCGCTTCAAGACCAGGACGTGATCCAATCGGAATCTGTTCCGCAAGCGGCAAACCTGAGACGGACAGCCGCTGGCTTCCGAGGTCAATGCGGGCTCCCTGAGGCGCCGTTGCCTTGGCCATTCCGAGAGCTTGCGCGCCTTCGCCGTTGTTCCGGAGAGGGGAGACGGCTCCGCCATCTTCAGCGATGCGCGGTTTCGCCAGCGACCTTGCGCAGAGCCATTCCGATCTGACCGCCGCAATAGGTTTCGTCGCCATAGTCCCTGCGGGCCTTCTCGGCCAATGCGGCCAAGGGGGGCAGGGCGGAGACGCGGCGCGCGAGCCCGCTCGTGAGCGGCGCGGTCTCCTCGAGGATCGATGCGAGGACCGGGAAGCGATCGGCCATCGTCGTCCACAAGGTTGCGGTCACGACATCGGCGATGCCCGGCGCCTTGCCGCCGAGGAGAAAACCAGCCTCTGCCGTCAGCCCGTGCCGACGCCCGGTCTCTTCCCAGAACGACATCCACTTCTCGAGGCGCGGCACGAATTCGCGCCAGCGCTCTTGCGTCCACATCGACTGGCCGCCTTGCAGCGTGATTTCGTCGATGACGTCATTGGCGTCGTTGACGATCTTCATGGTCAACGCCCGCAAGGGCGGCGTGGCCGGCATGAGGCCGAGCGTCTCGCCGAGATAGAGAATGATGGCGGGCATCTGCGCGATGGCGAAGCCGTCCGCGTTGTCGATCAGCAGCGGCGGCCCCATGAACGGGACCGGCACGAGCTCGACCGGCTCGTCCATGAGCTTTGCGATCTCGCCGTCGCCGGCTTCGCGCCAGGTCTTGCCGGCCCATGCCAGCACCGCCCGCACGAACTGACCGCGAAACGGGACCGACCAGTAATAGAGCGTGTAGTCCTGCATGGAGCTGGCCTCCTTCGCGATCGGTCTCCGCCGGCGAATACTTTTGTCGGAGCCTCGAGACCTGTCAGGTCAGGCACCCAATCCCCTCATTTCGGCACGCCATTGATGACGAAGAGGGCACGGATGAACTGATCCGGCGGGAAGCTTCCAAAACTGCGGGCATAGATCTGCTTCACGCGATCGGTGCGATAGAGCTCCGCCAGCGTGGCATCGACAAGCAGGCGCAGCTTTTCATCGCCGCGCGGCAGAGCCAGCGCATAGGTCTCGAAGGTGAAATACTGGTCGGAGAGCTTCATGCCGGAGCGGTTCTCGCTGTTGAGCAGGTGATAGCTCAGGATCCCGCGATCGGCGAAATAGGCGTCGATCTTTCCCGCCGCCAGGCTGCGGACCCCGTCGGGATGAGCCAGCATCGGAACGATCTCGGCTTCGATCCCGAGTTGCGTCAAAGTCGTCTTCAGAACCTCCTCGGTCGTCGTGCCCCGGAGCACGCCGATCTTCTTGCCGCGCAGGTCCTCGAGCCGCGTCAGTTCATTGGTCCGATGCAGGACGCCGGCGCCATCGATGAAGGTCGGGAGCGAGAAATCGACCATGGCGCGGCGCGACATGGTCATCGATGTCGGATCGCAGAGAATATCGATCTTGCCGTCGCGCAACGCTTCCAGGCGAGCCGTGGACGAGACCTCGACATAGTCGATCTTGAGCGCAGGCAAACCCTGCGCCTTCTTCACGCCGGCGGCGACTTCGCGGCAGAGATCGACGATATAGCCGGAGGGTTCGCCGCTGGTCGTCCGATAGGAATACGGGGGCGCATCGACCCGGAAGCCAAGCCGCAATGTCCCGGTCTCGCGGGCCCGCGCCAGGGTATCCGCCGCCAGGCTTGCCGCCGATGTCGCCACGCAGAGAAATGCGATCAATAAAGCTTGCATAGTCGCGTTCCGCCCTTTGGTCATGGCGCACACTAAGCCGGTCGGATGGATCGAAGAACGTCGTTTCTGGCGGCCGGGGCTTGCGATGCGTGCGTATCGCTTCTCGTATTCTTGCCGTGTCTTCTTGCCGATGAGTGCTCCATCGAGGATGCGCCGCGCCTCATGACAATCCAGCAGAACGACCTCGCCGACATCACCATGTTATGCAGCTTGTCACGCAGCGGCAAGAATGCCTGTTCTCGATCCTTCGGGGATCGCAGGAGCCGGGTCGGGACCGTGACGCGATCCGAGAGATGATCGCCCCGGCGGYGCAGTCAGACTGGATGCGATTGCGCCCTATTGCCGGGGAGATCCACGCACAGAACGGCGCCGGCAACCAGCGATGCGGCGGCGATGCTCAGGGAGATGTCGAACGCCTGCGTACGGGCATAGATCGCATTGGCCATGAGCGGGCCGATGATCTGCCCGATGCCGAAGGAGGCGGTCATCAGCGCCAGCATGTTGAAACGGACCGCCGCCGCCACCTTGCGCGCAGCCGGCATGGCGATCGTCGCCGTGCCCATGAAGGTGCCGCCGACGAGCAATGCGCTCAGCACGTAGGCTGCGGGCGTGTGCAGCACAGGCAGCGCGACGCCGATCGCTTGAACCACCAGATTGCTAGCCAGGCTCCGACGTGTGCCGAAGCGCTCGTGCATGGCATGCCAGAAGAAGCAGGATGGCACGGCGCCAAGTCCGAAGACCGCCCAGATATGCACGGGATCGGTGGCCGTGAGCACCTGTCCGACC
>NZ_JBFTZN010000078.1:0-50543 GCF_056406775.1 Allobosea sp. P1_A7 | reverse complement strand
ATCCAGCAGGAACTCGGCCTCGGTCTGCTCTTCATCAGTCACGATCTCAAAGTGGTCAGGCAGGTCAGCCATCGCGTCGCGGTGATGTATCTCGGCCGGATCGTCGAAGAGGGCGAGGCCGATCTGCTGCTCTCCAATCCGGCACATCCCTATACCGAGGCCCTGGTCTCGGCCGCGCCGGTGCCCGGCCGCCGCACGCGCCCCCGAATCGTGCTGCAGGGCGACCCGCCGAATCCTGCGGCGCGCCCCTCGGGATGCGCCTTCCACCCACGCTGCCATGCGGCGCGCGAGCGCTGCAAGGTCGAGAGCCCGTTGCTGAAGCCGATGCCGGACGGCCGGCTTGCTGCCTGCCATGTCGCGCATGACCAGGCCAACTTCCTGAAGGCGGCGAGCTGATGCTGCGTTTCTTCTTTCTGCGTCTCGGGCGCGCGGCGCTGACCGTTGCCCTCGTCGTTACTTTCGCCTTTGTCGTGCTCAGGCTTTCGGGCGATCCGGCGCTGATCATCATGAGCGTGGATGCGCCGCCCGAGGCCATTGCCGCCTTCCGCAAGGCCTGGGGCCTCGATGATCCGATCTGGCTGCAATATCTGCGCTATTTCTCGGCGATTGGGCAGGGTGAGCTTGGCCAGTCGATGCGCGACGGCCGGCCGGCTCTCGAACTCGTCGCCGAGCGCATTCCGGCCACGCTGGCGCTGACCCTGCCGGCGCTTGCGCTCAAGCTCGGCATCGGCATCCCCGCCGGCATCTATGCCTCCCTGCATCGCGACAGCCTGATCGACCGCATCGTCATGGTCACGGCGGTCGCGGGCTTCACGGTGCCGAGCTTCGTGCTCGGCCTGGTTCTGGTGCTGATCTTCTCGGTCCAGCTCGGATGGCTGCCCTCCGGCGGCCAGGAGAGCTGGCGCCACGCCATCCTGCCGGTGTTGACGCTCGGCATTGGCGGCGCCGCAGTGCTTGCCCGCTTCACCCGCAGCGCCATGCTCGAGGTGCTCGGCCAGTCCTATATCCGCACGGCCAGCGCCAAGGGCGTGCCGTGGCCTGCCGTAGTGCGCGGCCACGCGCTGCCCAACGCCGCAGTCCCGACCGTCACCATCGTCGGCTTCATGGTCGGCAGCCTGATCGCCGGCGCAGTGGTGGTCGAGAGCGTGTTCTCATGGCCGGGCGTCGGGCGGCTGCTGGTGGTGTCGGTCGCCAACCGCGATCTTGCCATCGTGCAGTGCATCCTCCTGCTGGTCGCGATCACCATGGTCAGCGCCAATCTGATCGTCGATCTGCTCTACGGTGTGCTCGATCCACGCCTGCGCAGCGGCGCCAAGGCGGGAGGGCATTGAGATGGCCGATATCACAGCCACCGGCGCCACCCCTACCTCCGTCGACAAGACTGCCCCGCAACCGAAGAACCGCATCCCGCTGCTGGTCTGGTTCGGGCTGATCTGGATCGGCTTCATCCTGATCGTGGCGCTGACGGCGGACTGGATCACGCCCTATCGTTTCACGGCCTACGATCTGCGCAATCGGCTTTCGCCGCCCGGCCATGTGCTGCACTGGCTCGGCACGGACGAACTCGGCCGCGACGTGCTCTCGCGCCTGATCATTTCGATCCGCATCTCGCTGCTGGTCGCCTTCGGGGCGACCGTGATCTCGGCGGTGTTCGGCACGGTGATGGGCTTTCTCGCCGCGCATTTCCGCGGCTGGGTCGAGCAGTTCGTGCTGATGCTGGCCGATTTCCAGGCGGCGATGCCCTTCCTGATCCTTGCGTTGTCGGTGCTTGCCTTTTTCGGCAATGCGCTGCCGCTCTTCATCGGGCTGATGGGGCTCTACGGCTGGGAGCGCTATGCCCGCATCTCGCGCGGCCTGGCGATCTCGGCAGGGGCGCAGGGCTATGCCGGGGCTGTGCGCCAGATCGGGGCAAGCCCGGCACGCGTCTACCTGCGCCATATCCTGCCGAATATCGCCTCGACGCTGATCGTCTCGATGACGCTGACCTTTCCTGAAGTCATCCTGCTCGAGAGCGGGCTCTCCTTCCTAGGGCTCGGCGTGCAGCCTCCGATGACCAGCCTCGGCAATATGGTCGGCTATGGTCGCGAATATCTGACCCGTGCCCCCTGGATCATGCTCGCGCCAGCCTGCACCATCGTGCTGACGACGCTGGCGGTGAGTCTCGTCGGCGACTGGCTGCGCGACCGGCTCGATCCGACCCTGCGCTGATCCTGGAGAGACAACATGCATCCCAATGGCGTCCGCGGTTTCGGCATCACGGCTCCGCGCCCCAAGAGCGACCTCTCCGATTTCGCGGCGATCCTCGACAAGGTCGAGACGCTCGGGGTCGAGTCCACGGAATTGCCGATCTTCGACATGGACCTGATCATCGGGGGGCGCATCCGCCGTCCGCATCTCGATCTGCTCAAGCGAGCCTGTGCCGGGCGCAAGCTCGCCTATTCCGCGCATGGTCCGCTGGCGATCAATTTCTTCGATGATCCGGCCCGCCTGCCGCGCCATTTCGAGGTGCTGAAAGCCTCGCTGGAGATCGCGGCCGAGGTCGGCGCCGTGCATTACGTCATGCATTCCGGGGTCATGCCGGCCCAGCCCGGCGAGGTGGTCGAGGCTGCCTATGACCGCCAGCGCGAATGGCTGTCGAGGGCCGGGGATGTGGCGCGCGAGCTCGAGCTCCTGCTTTGCGTCGAGACCATGTTCGGTGGCCACCACGGCAGGATGCACGCCTCGATGCCGTCGCGGCTCGCCGAGGAACTCGTCGAGATCGGCCACTCCCATGTCTGGGCGACGCTCGATTTCAGCCATTCCTACCTGCGCACAGGCTATTTCGGCGGCGACTATCTCAGCGAGATCAAGGCGCTTGCCCCTCTCGCCAAGCATCTGCATGTGCACGATTCCTTCGGCCGGGCTGATGCGATCGAGACCTACAGCCTGAGCGAGAAGCTTGCCTTCGGACACGGCGACCTGCATCTGCCGGTCGGCTGGGGCGACATTCCCTGGCAGGAGCTCATGGAGGCCTGTGTCTTCCCGGACGGTGTCCTCTTCAACATCGAGCTCAATCCGCGTTTCTGGTACGCCGCCGATGAGTGCGTGGCTGCAACACGGGCGCTTGCGATGCAGGCGCTGACCAGCGGCCTGAGGAAGAGCGCATGAGCAAACCCGCCAAGGCTGCAGCCGCCCGCGTCGTCATCGGCGTCTTCGATGGCCTGCGCCCGGACTTCATCACGCCCGAGCTGATGCCGAACCTGGCGCGTTTCACAGGGCAGGGCACCTGGTTCCGCGAGGCGCGCAGCGTCTTTCCGTCGATGACGCGCGTGGCCACCACGTCGATCGCAACGGGTGCGCCGCCAAAGGTGCACGGCGTCGTCGGCAACGCCTTCCTGTTCCCTGAGGTGACCCGCGAGCACGCGCTCGACATGAGCCGCGCCGACGATATCGCACTGGCGGAGGCTGCGACCGGTGGAGGCCTGGTCGAGGCCGAGAGCTTCGGCGATGTGCTGGCGAAGGCCGGCAAACGGCTCGCCGTGGTCCATACCGGTTCGGCCGGCTCTGCCTATCTGATCAATCCGCGTGCCAGGGCCAACGGCCACTGGACCTTCTCGATCCTCGGGCGCGAGCACAGCCAGACGCCGGACGCGGTGGACGAAGTCGTCGCGCGCTTCGGGGCGCTGCCGCCGCGCAGCCTGCCCCGCTTCGAGGAAATCGATTACGCGGAACGGGTGCTGCGCGAGCATGTGCTGGCCGAGATGAAGCCCGACGTCGCGCTGATCTGGTTCAATGAGCCCGACACCTCCTTCCATTACCGCTTTCTCGGCTCGCCCGAGACGCTTGCGGTACTCAGACATGTCGATGCCGCCTTCGGCAGGCTGCTTGAATGGATCGAGGGGCAGCCCGATGCCGAGCGCTATGCCGTCGTCGCGGCCTCGGATCACGGCCAGATCTCGACCAAGGGCGAGCTCGCTCTCTCCGAGTTGCTGCGTGGGCAAGGCCATGCCGGTCGCCGTGCCGCCGAGCGCACGCTGGCCGGCGCCTGCTTCTCGATGACGGGCGGCAATATGGGGGAAATCCGCATCCTCGAGGGAGGAGCGGCCCGGCGCGACGCGATTGCCGCCTGGCTCCGGGAGCAGGACTTCCTGGGCATGCTCTTCGCGAAGGCCCGCAACGAGGTCGAGGGCGAGGTCGAGGGAAGTTTTGCGCTCTCGCTGGTCGATCTCGATCACGCGCGCCAGCCCGATCTCATCTATGTCCTGCGCTCCGGCGACGAGCCCGACAGCTATGGCAATCCCGGGCTCGGGCTCCTGACCAAGTTCGATGTGCCGGTTGGCGGCGGCATGCATGGCGGGCTCAACCGGCACGAACTCAACACCGTCCTGGCCGTCCGCGGTGGCGGCTTTGAGTCCGGGACGAAGGATGACCGCGCCTGCGGCATCATCGATATCGGCCCCACCGTGCTCGGCCTGCTCGGCCTTTCACCGGCTCAGACGATGCTGGGCCGGAATCTGGCGCAGCCGGCGACGGAGCAGCGGACCCGTTCGTTCGAGACCGGCACCGGCGGGTTCCGTCAGCGCCTCGAACGCGTCGACCGCGAGGGATCGCGCATCATCCTCTCCGGCGCGCGAGGCTGACCTCGGGGGCGGGAGCACGTTCCGCTCCTGTCCGAAGCGCATCGAAGCGAGGCGCCCGGCCCCTTCGACATGCTTGCCGTCGTGCCGGTCATCCCAGCCACCGGGATGAGCGGGCAGCTAGAGTTCGCGCTCCGTCTCACTCTCCTCCCGCACCGGAGCGACCAGGAGATTGGGGCCGAGGGGGCGCCCGGCTGAGGGATGCTTCGGCCCCTCAGTTCGCATGGCCATAGGCATCGGCGGCGTCGTCCGCGCCAGGATCATCCGCCCCAGCATCATCCACACGCCGCTCATCATGAGCGGAGATCCAGGCGGAGAGCCCGGGCAGGCGCTCGCCGGACGCCGCGAGTTGGCGCAATGTCGCCCGCACGGCGTGACGCGCAAACCGATCCTGTGGGGCGGGAACGGTGGAGGGGGCGGCTCCTGCGGCAATGGCCGCGAGCACGCTCTCCTTCAACCGGACCAGTTCGACATCGCCATAGCGCATCAGCAGGTCCTGGAACTGCTTCTGGGCCGTCGCATAGAACGGTGTCGGCCGGCCCATCGCATCCTTGACCGGATGCGCCGGCACGAGATGAGCACAGGGCACGAGGCCTGCCGGTACGAGCTCGGTGGCGGCATGCGTCCGGCCGGAGCGCATCAGCTTGGGCAGGACATGGGTATGCGGCCCCTCGGGGCTCTTGCCGTCTGCCGGGGGGATTGGCTGGTAGACTTCACAACGGCCGAAACGGGTGATGAAGACGCGATGCGGCCCGGCTGCGACGATGGCGGCCATGGTGGTGTTGCCGGCCTCGAAAAGCGGGCGGCCGCATGCGGCGCGCAAGGCTGCGATCAGCCCCGGGGTGCTGGTTCGGATGCAGATGTCGACCTGCAGGGTATCGAGGCCCATGTCGAAGAGAAGGCCCTCGCGATCCTGCTCGCGCAGCGCGTCGCCGTCGGGGCCGAGCTCGGTCAGAACCGTGCGCCGGCTCATCGCGCAGGCGGTCTCGGGCAGGCAGAGCGCGAGGCGGTGGCTCCAGCCCTGGCCGGTCGCGGATTCCGATGCGAAGGGCGTCACGCCGGTCAGATTGCGAAAGCCAATGCCGCCGCGCGCAGTCGTGGCCGCAAGGAGATGAGTCTTATCAGTCAGCTGAACGGGTTCGTTCGAATCGCGCATGAACTCGGCGATGGCGCCAAAGGTGCCGAGATTCCATTGCGAGGCTGGATCGGCGAGATGAGCGCGCAGGAGCGCACGAATGTCGTCAGGGGCTGTCATGTCACGACTGTTCCGATGTAAGGCGCCGCCAAGGCAGCAGGTAGGGTGCGCCGGCTTCCGAACCGCGGGCCGCGGTAATGCCGAAGACGGCAGCAAGGTTGGCGTCGTTGAGGACGATTCCGGGCGAGCCATCGGCAATGAGCCTGCCGCGATCGAGCAGGATCAGGCGATCGCAGAAACGCGCGGCCAGCGTCAGATCATGCAGGATGACCGCTACCCCGGTGCCGCCGGCAGCCGTCCGGTGCAGAAGCTCCATGACCTCGAGCTGGTGTAGCGGGTCGAGCGCCGCGAGAGGTTCGTCGGCGAGCAGGATCGGCGCCTCGACGGCGAGCGCACGCGCCAGCAGCACGCGCATGCGCTCGCCGCCCGAGAGCGTCTCGACTGTCCTGTCGGCGAACGCCGTGGCGTCGGCCGCTGCGATGGCGCGCGTGATTGCGGCGCGATCGGCCTCGTTCTCGCCGGCAAAGGGCTGGCGATGCGGCAGCCGCCCAAGCCCAACGAGGGCCTCCGCGCGCATCGACCAGTGTACCGCGCCGCCCTGCGCAAGGAAGGCGATGCGCCGCGCCAATTCCTTGCGCCCGAGCGACTTGGCGGTCAGCCCGTCGTAGCGCACCTGGCCGGAATCGGGCGTGACCAGGTCGGAGAGCACGCGCAGCAAGGTCGTCTTGCCAGCACCGTTGGGGCCGATCAGCCCGACCATTTCGCCTGCCGAAAGCGCGATATCGATGTCGCGCAGGATCGGCTTCCCGCCGAGCGTGAGCGAAACTCCCGAGGCTTCGATCTTCATCAGACCTCCCGCCGCAGGCGATGGATCAGGTGGAACAGGAAGGGGGCTCCGATCAGCGCCGTGACCACACCGAGCTTCAGCTCGGGCCGGATCGGGGCGAGGCGCAGAGCGGTATCGGCTGCGAGCGTCAGGATCGCTCCGCCAAAACCGCTGACGAGCAGCAGCCGGCCCGGTCGGTTGCCGACCAGCGGGCGCAACAGATGCGGCACGACGAGGCCGACGAAGCCGATCGCGCCGGTGACCGCGACCGCGCTGCCGACGGCGAGTGCAGCTCCGCCGATTAGTCGGGCGCGCAGCCAGGTCAGGTCGAAGCCGAGACTCTTGGCCGTGTCCTCGCCCAGGGTGAGAGCGTCGAGGGCAGGTGCGGTCGAAAGCAGCAGCAGCCAGCCGAGGAGCATCGGCGGCAGCACGAGCCAGACATGGAGCAGGCTGCGATCCGCGAGCGAACCCATCAGCCAGAATACGATTTCCAGCGCGGCGTAGGGATTTGGCGCGAGGTTGAGCGCAAGCGCGGTCATCGCACCGGCGAAGCTGTTGATCGCAACGCCCGCGAGGATCAACGTCATCGTTCCGGCGCCGCGCCCCATGAAGGCGTAGAGCAGAAGCGTTGCCAGTGCGGCGCCGGCCATGCCGCCCAAGGGGAGGGCGAGCGCCATCGTCGCCGACAAGCCGCTGTAGAAGACCACGACCGCGCCGAAGGCGGCGGCGCTTGAAATTCCGAGGATTCCGGGTTCGGCAAGCGGATTGCGCAGCAGGCCCTGCATGGCGGCGCCGGCAAGCCCGAGACTGAAACCGACGAGCGCGCCCAGCAGCGCGCGCGGCAAGCGCAGCTCGACAAGGACGAGCGCCGGCAGGGTCTTCCGTCCGGCGAGGGCGTCGGCGAGGGCCGCCTTGATGTCGAGTGGGGCATACCCCACCGCCATGGAAACGAGCATCATGGCCAGCATCAATAGGGCCAGCATGACAATGAGCCGCGCCAGCTTCGGCGTCGTCGCTCGTACCGTTTCCTGAACCGCCAATGTCATGAGCGCGATCCTTGCGTACGGGAGGCGGCAAGCAGCTCGATCGCATCGAGCACGGCCGGTCCGGCGCAGGTCCAGAGTTTCGAGGGGAGGGCGACGAGCCTGACCCGCTCGCCGAGCTTCGTCAGGAGCGGATGATGAAGGATCTCATGGGCGAGCGAGGGCGGCCCGCCCGGCGTGGTGTTGAGGATCAGCATGTCGGCCTGTCCGAGCGCGACGGTCTCCAGCGCGATCTGGCCGTAATTGTCGATGCCGAGTTCGGCGGCGAGATTGGTCAGGCCGGCGCGGGTCAGGATCTCGTCCACCAGCGAGCCGCGCCCGACCGTGAACCCGTTCGGCCGCAGGACCAGCGCCCTGGGATGGCCCGCGCTTTGGTTGGCGGCGAGCGTGTCGAGGCGCCGGTCGATCGCTGCGATCAGGGCCGCGCCGCGTTCTGGCTCGCCGAGCAGGGCCGCCATCTCGGCGATCTGGGCACGCATTTCAGCGAGATTGCGCGGCACCCCGAATTCGCGGACGGGAACACCGGCCTTCTTCAGCAGCGCGACCGTGCTGCGCGTCGTGTAGGCGCCAGCGATGATCAGATCGGGCTTGTAACTCAGCACCTCCTCCACCAGACCGTGATTGGCCGGGATGGTCTTGGCAATCTCGGCCATGTTGGCGTTGCGCGGGTCCTGCGAGAGCCAGGTGTTCGGCGGCCGTCAGGCCGCCGAAACCGAGCAAGAGGCCAAGCGCCAGAACGGCGCCGCGAGTCATCGCGCGGGCCGCCCAAGGCTTCACAGCGTTACCTTCAGGCCGCCATAGGCGCTCAGACCCGGCACCAGGAAGCCGACGGGGTTCTCGTAGCGCTTGTCCAGCAGGTTATCGATGCGGCCGAAGACACTGAGCCTGTCCGTCGCCTTGTACTCGGCGGCGAGATTGACGATGGCCGCACCCGGCGCCCGCATGCGCGAGATCGAGAAGTCACGGTTTCCGTCGACGCGCTCACCCACATAGATCAGCGTCGCCGAAAGGGTGAGCTTGTCAACCGGGGTCCAGCTCGCCGTCACGCTGGCCTTGTGACGGGGACGGCGCAGCAGTTCCTGCCGGGCGATGTCGTCCTTGGCGATGGTGAAGGTGTAGTCGGCCCGCACCTTGAACTGCGGCGAGATTTCGAGCGCGGTAAAGGCCTCCACCCCCTTGGTCGTGGCCTTGCCGATATTGGCATAGGAGTTCCGCGCCACGTTGGTGACGATCAGGTTCTCGATGTCGTTGTGGAAATAGGTGGCGCCGAACCGGACCTTGTCATCGAGGAGAGGCTGCTCGAAGCCAAGATCCCAGCCGCGGCTTTCTTCCGGCTTCAGGTTGGGATTGCCGAAGAAGTTGAAGGCCGGGCGAGAATCGCTGAAACGCTCGCTCAGGGTCGGGGCCTTGAACCCCGTGCCATAGCTCCCCTTCAGCTTGGTTTCGATTTCCGGCACGATATAGGCTGGCGCGAAGCGGTAGGTCGTGTGGCCGCCAAAGGTCTCGTCATCGTCGTAGCGGATGTTCGAGACCATGAAGAGCCGGTCGCCGAAATTCGACTGGAGTTCGGCAAAGGCGCCCGTATTGCCGTTGGATGCCGTGAGCGCGCGGGTTTCCAGCCGTTCGCGCTCGTATTGCAGACCCATCACCAGGGTCTGCCCCTTCATCAGCTCAAGGTCGCCGCGCCAGTCGACCTTGGTGCGCTCGCCGAGATTCTCCGTCGGCAGGCCGAGGATACCAATCGCATTCGGCGTGCGGCCGGTGCGGTCCTGATTGCTGTAGGACAGGCCGAAGCGATTGACGAAGCGCCCACCAAGCGGATCCCAGACGACCTCTCCGCGGGTGAAGGCCTGCTTGTAGTCCTGGCTGCTGCGGAAGCTGCTGGGCGTGCTCGGAAAGCCGGAATCGCCGGTGAAGAGCAGGTAGCCGTCAGTGTAGCGGCCGACCCAGTTCAGCGACAGCGTATCGGACAGCGCGACGCCGAACCGGGCCGAATAGGTCCAATTGTCGTAGGAATTCGGGTTGACGCGGCGCCCCGACGGCACGAGCCCGGGAGGCGTCACCGGGGTCGAATCCGATTTGAAATGGGCGATGCTGAGGGCGTAGTTGAAGCGGTCATCGCCGCCGCTGAGGCCGACCGACTGGTTGAAGGTGCCGTATGAGCCGGCCTCGGCTCGGGCCGTGAGCTTCGGCGGACCCTCGCCACGCTTGGTGGTGATCGAGATGACGCCGCCCAGCGCGTTGGCGCCGTAGAGGCCGCTTTGCGGTCCGCGTAGCACTTCGATGCGCTCGATGTCGTCGGTCAGCATCGAGCCGAAATCGAAGGAGCGGTTCGGGGTCGACGGGTCGTTGGCCTCGATGCCGTCGATCAATACCTTGACGTGGTTGGAGTTGGTGCCGCGGATGAAGACCGAGGTCAGCCCGCCCGGCCCGCCGGTCTGCACGATATTGAGGCCGGGAACGGCGGCGAGCGCCTGCGGCAGGGTCCGGCGCTGCTCGCGCTCGATATCACCGGCAGTGATGACGGTCACGGAATTGGCGATCTCGCGCGCTGGCGTGGGTCGCGTCGTCGCGCTGACGACGATTTCGTCGAGGGCAATCGATTCGGTGGCTGACTGGGCGGATGCCTGGTTGGCGGGGAGGGAGCCGGCGGAGACAAGGAGCGACAGGGTGATGAGCAGCCGGCTGCGCCGGGCAACCTTGGGAGGACGGATCACGATGGAACCTCGGGCGTTGACGTCTGTGGCACGTCACCGCGAACGCGAGGCCCCGTCCGCTGCCCTTAGCCAGCGTGCAGTTCAACAAGCGATCGAAACACCCCGTCCGAACGTGTTCGCGTGTGACCACGGCTGACGGCAGGTCTCCTGGCTCGCGGGTCGGTGCCTTGTCGCCGCCTTCCCAGGTCCGAGGGCCCCAGTGGCGTGTGGCGAAAGGCTCGCCGCTTACAGTTGCGGGGGCAGCCACGGCATTGAATGGCGAACCATCCGCACCGCATTCCCTTTTGATCCCCTAAGGGAACCGTCGCTGGCGAGGTAAGGCCGGAACGGCCGCTGCGTCAATGATCGTTGGTGCGGGTGTCCCCAGGCGAACGCAGGTCGTCATCCCTCAAAATGCGCCAGCTCGGTCCCTCGAGATCGCTGAACTGGCCGGTGCGCATGCACCAGAAGAAGGCCGCCAACCCCAGCAGTCCGAGACCGAGTGCCAGGGGGAACAGGATCACCAGGATATTCATGACGCCACTCCCGTATTCTGCCGCGGCAGGCCGCGTCCCGCGCGCAGCGCGTTGAGCGTGACCACCAGTGACGAGCCCGACATCGCGACGGCTGCGACGAGCGGCGTCGCGAAGCCCGCGACGGCAATCGGCACCGCGACGGCATTGTACAGCACCGCAAACCAGAGGTTTTCCAGCATGAGGTTGCGCGCCCTGCGGGCGATGCGCAGGCTGTCGGCGACCGGCATCAAGCTGTCGCCGATGAAGACAATGTCGGCCGAGGCCTGCGCCAGGTCGGTCGCGCTGATCGGCGAGATCGAAACATGGGCCTTGGCAAGGGCCGGAGCGTCGTTGAGCCCGTCGCCGATCATCAGCACCTTGCGCCCCTTGGCGCTGAGCCGGTCGAGCGCCTTGAGCTTCTCGTCGGGACGCAGGCCGGCTTCGGCCTCCGTGATACCGAGGGCCGAGGCGACCGGCGCGACAGCTTCGCTTCGGTCGCCGGAGAGAATGCGGATCTCGAGGCCGAGACCGCGTAGCGCGGCGATACAGTCGCGCGCCTCCGGCCGGATCTTCTGATCGACCGCGAAGATGGCGCATTCAGTGCCATGGCGCCAGGCGATCAGGGAGGCTGAGGGATGGCGCGCGGCGACGATGGCGGCTTCCGCCCCGGCCTCGCAATAAGCGACGCTGCCGAGACGGGTCTCGATCCCATCCACAATCGCGCTCAGGCCTGCGCCGTGATTTTCGCTGACATCGCTCGCAGGAGCAGGATGGCCGGCGGCACGGGCGATGGCGCGGGCGAGAGGGTGGCGGCTCGCGGCTGCCAGCCTGCCCGCCGCCTGCAAGGTTGCGGTATCGATCTCAGCGCCATTGACCAGATCGGGGTCCGGCAGGGTGAGGGTGCCGGTCTTGTCGAAGACAGCGACATCGGCTTCGGCCAGGCGCTCCAGCGCATCGCCCTGTTTCAGCATGACCTTGCGCTTGAACAGGGCAGACGCAGCAACGACCTGCACGGCCGGAATCGCCAGCCCCAGCGCGCAGGGGCAGGTGATGATCAGGACGGTGATGGCGATGATCAGTGCTTCGGGCCAGGGCAGGCCGAAGGCCATCCAGCCCAGCAGGGTCGCGAGCGCCGTGGCGTGGACGAGAGGGGCGTAGACCCTTGCCGCCCGATCGGAAAGCTTGACATAGCGGGAGCGGCTTTCGACCGCGCGCGCCATCAGGGCATCGATCTCGTCGAGCAGGGTGCCGCTGGCTGCGGCTTCGACCTTGACGGTCAGGGCCCCGGAGAGGTTCACGGTGCCGGCATAGACCTGCGCGCCGGCCATGACGGCATGCGGCAGGGTTTCACCGGTGACGAGGCTCTGGTCGATTTCGGAGGAGCCGGTCTCGATGATGCCATCGACACTGACGCGCTCGCCCGGCTGGATCAGGACGCGGTCGCCGGGCACGATGGCCGCGATCGGCGTCACCATCGCCTCGCCATTCGGCATCAGCCGGGTCGCGGTTTCGGCCTTCAACGCGGCAAGATTGCCAGCGAGGTCGCGCGTGCGGCGGCGCATCAGCTGGTCGAGATAGCGCCCGATCAGCAGGAAGAAGATCAGCATCACCGCGCCGTCGAAATAGGCATGCTCGGCGTGGTTCCAGGTCACCACCACCGACATGCCGAGCGCGAGCACGATGCCGAGCGTGATCGGCACGTCCATGTTGACGGCGCGGGCGCGCAGAGCCCGGAGCGCACTCTCGAAGAAGGGGCGGCCGGCATAGGCGGCGGTTGGCAGGGCAATCAGCGCTGAGAGCCAGTGAAAGAAGTCGCGCGTGACCGGATTGATGTCGCTGCTATTGCCCGACCAGACCGAGACGGAGAGCAGCATGATGTTCATCGAGGCGAAGCCGGCGACGCCGAGATAGCGCAGCAGCCGCCTTTCCTCGCTTGTGTCGTCCTCACGGCCGGAGGCGGGCAGGAAAGGGTAGGCCTTGAAGCCGAGCCGGGAGAGGCGCTCGATCACGGCCTCTGGGCGCAGTACGCCTTCCGTCCATTCCACCGTGACGCGCTTCAGCGCGAGATTGACCCGGGCGCTGAGGATACCGGTCTCATGGGCAAGGCCGTTCTCGATCGCGTGCATGCAGCCGGCGCAGCGGATGTTCTCCACCGCGAGTTCCATGCCCGCGACGCCGCTTTCGCGATGGCGGATGAAGACGGAGAGATCCTGCTGCGCGGCCATGAGCCTCACTCCTTCAGCATCATGCGGCTGCGGGAGGAGAAGGCCGGGTCCCGATCGCGCTTTGCCTCGACCACCAGGGTCCAGGCGCCGGCATGCAGCCCCGGCACCGTCGCGGAATAGTGGCCCGGGGCAGTTTCGGTCAGCGTCACCTCGCGGTCCTGCTGCCGCGTCGCCGGGTGCTGGAGCTTCGCCTCGACTGCGAGCCCTGTGACAGCTGCGCCCGCCTTGTCCTTCAGCAAGAGCGAAACGACCGCGTCGGCGCCGGCACGCACGACCTCGCTCTGGGCCAGCCAGCCGCGTGCGGCCTGGGCCTGCATGCGCGCGATCTCGCCGTTGAAGCGCTGGCTGGTCTCGTAGGCGCTCTTCACATCGGCGCCGGGCATCGTCCGGATGGCCGAGACCATCATCACGCCATTGACGCCCGCGACCACGATGAAGAAGCCGATCATGCCGAAGAGCACGGCACGCCCGCTGAGCTCGAAGGGCCGGCGCCGAGTTGGCGCCGGTGGGGCTGGAAAATCGATCGGCATGATGAAGCCTCCGCAACAGGTCATGATGCGTTCTCTAGGGAGCGATGAAATGATCCCCGGCGGTCACGACCTCTCCGGCGAACAGGTCGGATGCGGTGAAGGTGATCGTCTGGGATTTGTCGAGAGGAATGCCGGCCGGCACTGTCACCAGCGCGCGGATCTCGCGCGAGGAATCGGGGTCGACCGTGATGATCGGGCGAAGATCGGCCGTCGCCTGGGTTCCGACGGTCTCGACCCGGATACCGGGCAGGCCGGAGACGGTGAGCGCGAAGGGACGGGAATCCGGGCGTTTGTTCAGCAGGCGGATGGTGTAGGCGTTGCGGATCGAGCCGTCGCTGAGCGTCACGAAGAGCGGGGTGCGCTCGTGCAGCACGGAGATTCCCGCCGTGCTGCGGGTTGCGAGCTGGTAGATCATGGCTCCGCCGACGAGCCCGATCAGCGCGGTGTAGATCAGGGTGCGGGCGCGGATCAGGCGATAGACCGGCTTCTGGCCAGCGATACGCCGCTTGACGTTGTCGTCGGTGTCATAGGCGATCAACCCGGCCGGGCGGTTGATCTTGAGCATGACCGTATCGCAGGCATCGATGCACAGGCCGCACTGGATGCAGTCCATCTGCGAGCCATCGCGGATGTCGATACCCGTCGGGCAGACCGCGACGCACTGGTAGCAGTCGATGCAATCGCCAGCCGGCTCGTTGGCGGCACGCAGGCGCGTGGCCTGCTTGACCGAGACGCGCGGATCGCCGCGATCGTAGCGATAGGTGACGTTGAGGGCGTCGTCGTCGGTCAGCGCTGCCTGGATGCGCGGCCAGGGACACATGAAGGTGCAGACCTGCTCGCGCATGATCCCGGCGAGCGCATAGGTGGTGAAGGTCAGGATGCCGATCCAGACATAGGCCGAGAGCGGAGCCGTGAAGGTCGCGAGTTCCCGCACCAGGGTTGGCGCATCCGCGAAATAGAGCACCCAGGCGCCGCCGGTCCACCAGGCGATCACGAGCCAGACCAGGTGCTTGCCGGTCTTCCGGGCGAGTTTGTCGGCGGTCCAGGGCCCCTCGTCGCGCTTCATCCGCTCGCGCCGGTCGCCCTCGAAGGCGCGCTCGACGGCGAGGAAGAGGTCGGTCCAGACGGTCTGCGGGCAGAGATAGCCGCACCAGACCCGGCCAGCGACGGCATTCATCAGGAACAGCATGAAGGCGGCCAGGATCAGCAGGCCGGTGAAGTAGTAGACCTCCTGCGGCCAGATCTCGATGAAGAAGAAATAGAAGCGGTTATTGGCGATGTCGGCGAGCACTGCCTGGTTCGGCAGGTTGGGGCCGCGGTCCCAACGCAGGAAGGGCAGGAGATAGTAGATGCCGAGGCAGAGGACGAGGATGAGCCACTTGGCGCGCCGGAACGGGCCCGACACGCTCTGTGGGTAAACTTTCTTCGACGGCGCGAAGAGCGGAGCGTCTTCGCTTTCCGCGAGTGCCATGTCATTGGCCTCCGCCGAGCGAGTGGACATAGACGGTCAGCGCCTTGATCGTGGTCGGGTCGAGACGCTGGCCCCAGGCGGGCATGACGCCGTTGCGGCTGTTGGTGATGGTCTCGGTCAGGGACGCGAGATCCATGCCGTAGAGCGAGATGGCGTCGGTCAGGTTCGGCGCGCCGAGCTCTTGATTGCCCTTGCCGGCAGGCCCATGGCAGGCCGCGCAATTATCGGCGAAGAGCTTGCGGCCGAGTGCGAGGTCAGCCTTGGGGGCAGTCGACAGTCCGGCCAGTTCGCGCACATGGTTGGCGACCGCGCTGATCTCGTCCCTCTTCAGCATGCCGTCGCGCCCGAAGGCCGGCATCTGGCTGACGCGGGTGTCGTTGTTGCCGGCGACGCGGATGCCGTGCTGCAGCGTGGTCTGAATCGCGGCAAGCGAGCCGCCCCAGAGCCACTCGTCGTCATTCAGGTTGGGATAGCCCTTGGCGCCGCTGCCGCCGACGCCGTGGCAGGCGGCGCAATTGTCGCCGAAGGCGGCCTTGCCCTGTGCCATGGCGACGCGAAACAGGGCGGGGTCGGCCTTGATCTGCTCGAGCGAGGCGTCGGCGAGGCCGCTGGCCAGCGCGGCGCGATCCTTGCGCATGACCGCGAGATCGTCCTCGATCTCCTGTCGCGAGGCGTAGCCGATGACGCCCCTGGTCGCGTCGGTCAGCAGCGGCCAGGCCGGGTAGATGACCCAGTAGCCGACCGACCAGATGATCGTGGCGTAGAAGATGCCGAGCCACCAGCGTGGCAGCGGGGTGTTGAGCTCGCGGATGCCGTCCCACTCGTGACCGGTGGTCGACTGGCCGGTGGCGGCATCGAATTCCGAGGCAGGGTCGTGATGCTTGTTCATGGCTCAGTCCTCCCGCAGGGGAGTGCGGGCGGCCTCGTCGAAGCGCGCGCGGTTGCTCGGCCAGAGCGCGTAGAGGCAAATGGCCAGAAAGGTGCCGACGAAGTAGAGTAGGCCGGCGGATTGGGCGAAGCCCGCGAGCCAATGGTAGGTCGAATCCATGGTGCCCTCGCTCAACGGATGTTGGCCTTGGTGTCGTAGAGCTTGAAGTCGACGAGCGTGCCGAGGACCTGCAGGTAGGCAATCAGCGCATCGGCTTCGGTGACCCGCTTGGGATCGCCGTCGAAATCGCGAATCTGGACCTTGGGGTAGCGCGCTTCGAGTTCGGCCGCCTTGGGGTGGTCGGGCGTGGCCTGGGCCTCGAGGTCGCTCGCGGCTTGCGCGATCATCTCGTCGGTATAGGGCACGCCGCCGCCGCGATTGGCGCGCAGGTGATCGGCGATGTCACCGAAACGAAGCTCGGTTTTCGCCAGGAAGGGGTAGCCCGGCATGATCGACTGCGGCACCAGCGCGCGCGGCTGGTTGAGGTGGCCGAGATGCCATTCGTCGGAATACTTGCCGCCGACGCGGGCGAGATCCGGACCGGTCCGCTTCGAGCCCCACTGGAAGGGCTTGTCGTACATGCTCTCGGCTGCCAGCGAGTAGGGTCCATAGCGCTCGATCTCGTCGCGCAGCGGCCGGATCATCTGGCTATGGCAGTTGTAGCAGCCCTCGCGGACATAGATGTCGCGGCCGGCGAGCTCCAGCGGCGTATAGGGCCGCATGCCTTCGACCTTCTCGATCGTGTTGCGGAGGTAGAAGAGCGGCGCGATCTCGACGAGACCGCCGACCGAGATGACCAGCAGCACGCCGATCACCAGGATGATCGAGTTGGTCTCGAAGATCTTATGCTTGAGCCAGAGCGACTTGCGCGGAGCCGGGTTTTCAATGCTCGACATCTGAGCGTTCCTTACTGCGCGGGGACGAGCTGCGGCTGCAGTGCATGGTCATCGCTCGGGGCGTCGACCGTGCCGTGCCTGACCGTCATCCAGAGATTGAAGGCCATGATCAGCGCCCCGGTCAGGAAGAGCCCGCCACCGAGCGCCCTGATGACGTAGTAGGGCTTCATCGCAGCCACGGTTTCGATGAAGGAGTATTCGAGGAAGCCGAGCGAGGTGTAGGCGCGCCACATCAGGCCCTGCATGATCCCGGAGACCCACATCGCCGAGATGTAGAAGACGATCCCTAGCGTCGAGATCCAGAAGTGCCAGTTGACGAGCTTCAGCGAATACAGCTCACGCCGGTTCCAGAGCCACGGCACGAGGCAGTAGATCGCGCCGAAGGAAATATAGGCGACCCAGCCAAGCGCGCCGGAGTGGACATGCCCGATCGTCCAGTCGGTGTAGTGCGAGAGCGAGTTCACTGCCTTGATCGACATCAGCGGACCTTCGAAGGTCGACATGCCGTAGAAGGCGAGCGAGACCACCATCATGCGCAGCACGGGGTCGGTGCGCAGCTTGTCCCAGGCGCCTGACAGCGTCATCAGCSCGTTGATCATGCCGCCCCAGGAGGGCATCCAGAGCATGATCGAGAAGGTCATGCCGAGGGTCTGCGCCCAGTCGGGCAGGGCGGTGTAGTGCAGGTGGTGCGGCCCGGCCCAGATGTAGAGGAAGATCAGCGCCCAGAAATGGATGATCGAGAGACGGTAGCTGTAGACCGGGCGACCGGCACGCTTCGGCACGAAATAGTACATGATCGCGAGGAAGCCGGCGGTGAGGAAGAAGCCGACCGCGTTATGGCCGTACCACCACTGGAACATCGCATCCTGGACGCCGGACCAGACGACATAGGATTTCGGTGAGAGGATCGAGACCGGCAGCGCCAGATTATTGCCGATATGCAGGACGGCGATGGTCAGGATGAAGCCAAGATAGAACCAGTTCGCCACGTAGATGTGCGGCTCTTTGCGTTTGGCCAAGGTCGCGAGGAATACCAGCAGATAGACCACCCAGACGATGGTCAGCCAGAGATCGGCATACCATTCGGGCTCGGCGTATTCCTTGCCCTGAGTGATGCCGAGCAGATAGCCGGTGCCGGCGAGCACAATGAAGAAGTTGTAGCCGAGGACGACGAACCACGGCGCGATGTCACCGGCCAGACGCGCACGCGAGGTGCGCTGCACGACATAGAAGGACGTGCCGATCAGCACATTGCCGCCGAAGGCGAAGATCACCGCCGAGGTGTGAAGCGGGCGCATCCGGCCGAAATTCGTCCATGGCAGGTCGAAATTCAGGTCGGGGAAGGCGAGCTGAAGCGCGATGATCAGGCCGACTGTGAACCCGGCGATGCCCCAGACCATCGCGGCCACGGTCGCGAACTTGACCGGGTCCATATTGTAGTTCGGCTTGCCGTCGATCTCCTGTGGCGCGGGGCTCGGCGCCGGACTGAAGCAGCGATTGCCGATCAGGAACACCGCGACGAGCGAGGCGACCGCCGCAAGGCTGATATGGAAGGCATAGGCCGGATCGGGCGTCAGGGCGGCGATGATGAGCAGCGGCAACACGCAGCCCGCCGCCAATACGAGGCCTCCCATTTCTCCCGTCGTCGCGCGCCTGATCGGATACCCTGTCGCCGCCATGGCCAGCCCTCGTTTGCTGCAGCGCATCAATGCTGCCAATCGAGAGCGTTAGCGAAGCGGAGCGGGACGGGCCTTGATGCAGATCAACGCAACCTGAGGAGGGTTCCTTTGTTGCGCTGCGGAATCAGCAAGGGCGCCGTCCAACCGGCGCCCTTCAAGCTGCGGGAACTGCGATCAGGCCGCTGCGACCAGTTCCATATGGTCGGTGTTGAGCAGGCGCACGCCATCCGGCACGATCAGGATCGTCTTGTCCTTGGCGAGCTTGGTGAAGGTGCGGCTCACCGTTTCGATCGTCAGGCCGAGGAAATCAGCGATGTCCTGGCGGCTCATCGGCAGCGGCACGGTCACGGACGGCTTGCCGAGCTTGGCCCAGCGGTCGCGCATGGTGAGCAGGAAGCAGATCACCCGCTCTTCTGCGCTGCGGCGGCCGAGCAGCATCATCTGCTCCTGGGCCAGCGTGAGTTCATGGGTGGCGAACTCATGCAGGCGACGCAGCAGATGCGGCTTGGCATTGACCAGCGAGGCATAGGCCGAACGCGAGAAGGCGCAGGCCGAGACCGAGTCGACCGCATCGGCGGAAAAGCCGAAGGCATCGCGCATCGCCAATCCAAGGAAATCGCCCGGCAGCGCAAAGCCGATGATCTGTCGGCGTCCGTCCGGCAGCAACTTGTAGAGCCGCACCATGCCTTCGACGATGTTGTAGACCGAATGCGCGGGATGGTCCTGAACGAAGACCGTTTCCTTGGCATCGAACGAGGTGTGATGGGAGAGAGCGTTGAGCTCTTCGAGCTCCTCGACGGATAGCGACGCGCACACGCTCGCGAGGCGGACCTTGCAGGCAAGGCATCCGCTGTCCCGTCTTGAATCGTTGCCGCAAGCGGCCTGCTGGCAGTCCACGCGTTCGTACCTCCGTGAACAAGGGAGCATCACACCTTGTTCCCAGTCATTCAAACCCTAGCCGGGACGGCGAGGGCGCTCCTTGATCTGCATCAATGCAGACGATTGGGTGTTCAACTCTGCTGACATATCTCCGCTCAGCAGTTCGGCAATCGTAATGGAAGATATTTTCGAGGCGGTACGCGTCACATCGCAGCAGGCACAGGCAGCCTATGCATTGATGGCGATGGCGAATCCGGGCCTCAGTATCAGTGACTGGGCGGCTTACTTACGCCGCTACGACAAGGAGACAGGCCAGGAGCGCGGCCTGATTGCTCTGTATGACCGGCGTCGCTGCATCCACGGGATCTTCGCTTATGAGATCGCCCAGCCGCTTTCCCGGGAGGCGACGCTCAATGTCTCCGAACTGGCCTCGGTGCGCCTGCCCGGGACCGTCCTGATCGATGCCCTGATGCGTTTCGCCAATACTCTCGCCGGAGAGCTCAATCTTCCGGCCATCGCGCTCGAACTCGAGCCCTCTGCCGTCTGGGCGCAGGACCAGGTGGCCATGGAGCAGCGGGGCTTTGCGCTCGAACGGGTCAGGATGCGGGGACGGACCTGGTAACAGCTCACGAAATCGTCGCAGTGACACCAGGGGAATCTGGGTAGGGTCGCGCAGTGCCGCGGGAATCCGTTCACCGGGCGCCTGATTCGAGCCTATGGAGCCCCGGATGTCCGATCTTTCTGCCTTCCCGATAACCCAGCGCTGGCCGGCCCAGCATCCCGACCGCATCCAGCTCTATTCGTTGCCGACGCCGAATGGCGTGAAGGTGTCGATCATGCTGGAGGAGACCGGGCTGCCCTATGAGCCGCATACGATCAATATCGGGCAGAACGAGACCTGGACTGCGGAATTCCTGTCCCTCAATCCGAATGGCAAGATCCCCGCGATCATCGATCCCAATGGCCCGGGCGGCAAGCCGATCGGCCTGTTCGAGTCAGGGGCGATCCTGATCTATCTCGCGGAGAAAGCAGGCAAGTTCCTGCCGTCCGATCTGGCGGAGCGCTACGAGACCATCCAGTGGGTGTTCTTCCAGATGGCTGCGGTCGGGCCGATGTTCGGTCAACTCGGATTCTTCCATAAGTTCGCCGGGCGCGAATACGAGGACAAGCGTCCGCGTGACCGCTACGCGGCCGAGAGCAAGCGTTTGCTCGGCGTGATCGAGACGCGTCTCGCCGGTCGCGACTGGATCATGGGTGATGCCTACACCATCGCCGACATCTCCCTGCTGGGGTGGGTCCGCAACCTCGTTGGATTCTATGGTGCGGGCGAACTCGTCGACTATTCCAGCCTGAAGCATGTGCCGGCCTGGCTGGAGCGTGGGCTCGCACGCCCTGCCGTTCAGCGCGGACTCGAGATCCCGAAACGGCCCTGAGGGCTTCGATGCAGCCGCAATCGCTGCGGCTTCATCCTGCTCTGATTCGTCAGATTTCCCTGAATCTTACGCCGGCTCCCTCATGTCGACTTGGAGCACTCGCCTGGTGATGTGGAGATGGGCGCGGACCAGGAAACGCTCAGCCAAGACGGAGAGCGCCAGCGGAGAAGCCACGGGAGCTCGCTCGATTATTGTCGACAGTATTTCATTATTTGGCGGCTGAAGCTTGCCTTCCAGTCGACTGCATGAAACATATGTCGACAATAATTCTCCGGCGGCGCTAGGCGACCAGCCGGATCGGCGTGAGGAAATGCCCGTCCATGGCTCGATTCAACAACAATGAACGCCCCGCTCCGGATGGCGTGCTCGTCGATATCGCCGATTACGTCCTGAACTATCGTGTCGACAGTTCGCTGGCATACGAGACCGCCCGCAACTGCCTGCTCGACACGCTCGGCTGCGGGCTCGAGGCCTTGGAATACCCTGCCTGCACCAAGCTGCTCGGCCCGGTCGTGCCGGGGACCGTGGTCCCGAACGGCGCGCGCGTGCCCGGCACGCCCTATCAGCTCGATCCGGTCCAGGCCGCGTTCAATATCGGCACGATGATCCGCTGGCTCGATTTCAATGATTGCTGGCTCGCGGCGGAATGGGGCCATCCGTCGGATAATCTCGGCGGCATCCTGGCTGTGGCCGACTGGCTGTCACGGACCGCGGTTGCCTCCGGACGGCCGCCGCTGACCATGCGCGACGTGCTGACCGCGATGATCAAGGCCCATGAGATCCAGGGCTGTCTCGCGCTGGAAAATGCGTTCAACAAGGTGGGGATCGACCATGTCATTCTGGTCAAGGTCGCTTCGACGGCAGTGGTCGCAGGGCTGCTCCGCCTGAACCGCGACGAGATCGTCAATGCGCTGTCGCTTGCCTTCGTCGATGGACAGGCCCTGCGAACTTATCGCCACGCACCGAATGCCGGCTCGCGCAAGAGCTGGGCGGCCGGTGATGCGACGAGCCGGGCAGTGAGGCTCGCCCTGATCGCCCGGACCGGCGAGATGGGCTATCCCTCGGTCCTGACGGCGAAGACCTGGGGCTTCTACGACGCCTCGTTCCGCGGCCAGGAATTCAAGTTCCAGCGGCCTTACGGCTCCTATGTCATGGAGCATGTGCTGTTCAAGATTTCCTATCCGGCCGAGTTTCATGCGCAGACGGCAGTCGAAGCGGCGATGACGCTGCAGGCTCATCTCCAAAAGATCGGGCGCAGCAGCGACGACATCGCTTCGATCCGCGTCCGCACGCACGAGGCCTGCATCCGGATCATCGACAAACGCGGGCCGCTGCATAACCCGGCCGACCGCGACCACACTCTCCAATACATGGTCGCCGTGCCGCTGATCTTCGGGCGTCTCACCGCAGGCGATTACGAAGACGATATTGCCGCCGATCCGCGCATCGACGCGCTCCGGGACAAGATCGAATGCGTCGAGGATCCTGCTTTCACCCGCGATTATCATGATCCGGAAAAGCGCTCGATCGCCAACGCGATGACCATCACGCTGAAGGACGGCACGGTGTTGCCCGAACTGGTGGTGGAATACCCGATCGGCCACAAGCGCCGCCGCTCCGACGGCATCCCGCTGCTCGAGGCCAAGTTCCGCACCAATCTCGCACGCCGCTTTGTCGAGAAACGCCAGCGCCAGATTCTCGATGTCTCGCTCGATCAGGCGCGGCTCGAAGCCATGCCGGTTCACGACTACGTCGACCTCTACGCGAACTGAGGCCCCATGCCCTATCTCGTTGCCTCCGATTGTCCTTCGCAGCCGGCCGGCGAGCGCTTTCGCGCGCTGGTCGGGCAGGGTGGCATCCTCCGGTTGCCGGGCAGCCATAACGGCATGGCGGCCCTGCAGGCGAAGGCCGCCGGTTTCGAGGCGCTCTATCTCTCGGGCGCGGCAATGACGGCTTCGATGGGGCTGCCCGATCTCGGCATCATCACCGTCGACGAGGTTGCCTTCTTCATCCGGCAGGTGGCGCGAGCCAGCGGTTTGCCGGTGCTGGTCGACGGCGACACCGGCTATGGCGAGGCCCTCAACGTCATGAACATGGTTCGCGCCTTCGAGGACGCGGGCGCGGGCGCGGTCCATATCGAAGACCAGTTACTGCCGAAGAAATGCGGCCATCTCAACGACAAGAAGCTCGCCGACGCCCATGACATGGCGGCAAAGGTCGCGGCTGCGGTGAAGGCCCGCCGGCATCTTTACGTCATCGCCCGCACCGATGCCGCGGCGAGCGAGGGCATGGAGGGCGCGGTCGCACGCGCAAAGCTCTATCTCGAGGCCGGTGCCGACGCGATTTTCCCGGAGGCGCTGACCACCGCCGAGATGTTCAGGGAGTTCGCGCGCCGTGTGCCGGGCGTGCCGCTGCTCGCCAACATGACCGAGTTCGGACGCACGCCGTTCTTCACCGCCTCCGAGTTCGAGGCGATGGGCTACCGCATGGTGATCTGGCCCGTCTCCTCGCTGCGGGTCGCCAACAAGGCGCAGGAGCGGCTCTACGCCGCGCTGGCTCGCGATGGCGGCACTCATGGCATGGTCGAGCAGATGCAGACCCGCGCCGAACTCTACGCGACCATCGGGCTCCATGACTACGAGGCGCTGGATGCCTCGATCGTGGCGACCATCACGCCGGAAGCCATGCCGCAGCACGAGCGGAGCGCCTGACGACCAGCATGCGAGCCGGCGCGGGGCCGGCGACCAAGTTCCGCGCGTCGCGCGGCAAGACACGACCAGCCAGACAAGGCGGCGGCAACCCACGGGAGGAAACGAGATGTTGAGGCGTCTGATGACGACTGGCGCGCTGGCGCTGGTCCTGAGCACGGGCATGGCCACTGCCGAGCCGGCCAAGGTGATGATCCCGGCCAATCCGGGTGGAGGCTGGGATGGTGCCGGCCGCCACACGATGGCAGCTTTCGCGCAGTCGAAGATCTTCACCGATGGCGCGTCCTTCACCAACAAGGGCGGCGCTGCCGGCACGATCGGGCTTGCCGAATTCGTCCGCACCTCAAAGGGCGACGACAACGCGCTCCTGGTGACGGGCGTCATCATGGTCGGCGGCGTCATCACCAATCAGACGCCTGTGTCCCTGAAGGACACCACTCCACTGCTGCGCCTGACCAATGAGTACAACGCGATCGCCGTCCCCGCGAATTCGCCGATCAAGACGCCTCAGGATTTCATCGCCGCGATGAAGGCTGATCCCGGCGCGCTCTCGGTCGGCGGCGGTTCGGCCGGTGGCGCGGACCATGTCATGCTGGCGCTGCTCGCCAAGCATGCCGGGGCTCCCGTTGCGAAGATCAATTTCGTATCCTTCTCGGGCGGAGAGATCCTGGCGGCTCTCGGTGGCGGCAAGATCAAGGCAGCGATTTCCGGCGCCTCGGAATTCCGTCAGTTTGCGGAGACCGGTCGTATCCGCATCATCGCGGTCTCGGGCCCGACGCGGGTCGACGGGCTCAATGCGCCGACGCTGAAGGAATCCGGCATTCCGGTCGAGATCGGCAACTGGCGTGGTTTCGTCGGCGCGCCGGGCATGAGCGAGGCAGCCAAGAAGACCTGGCTCGAGCGCTTCGCCAAGCTGCACCAGACCCCGGTCTGGAAGGAAACCCTGAAGACCCAGGGCTGGGAAGACGCCTATCTCCCGGGTGACCAGTTCGCTGCCTTCCTCAAGGCAGAGGATGCGAGCTGGTCGAGCGCGCTCAAGGAAGTCGGCATCCTGAAATGACGGCCTGCCGGACCGGCGCGTGACCGATGGTTGCGCGCCGGTCCCGACGCGTGTTCTCGAGGAGCCCGAACGATGTCGGTCAATCCAAGCAGACAGGATGCGCCCCGCAAGCCGCGGCCATGGTGGCTGGGGCTCTGCGTGCTCGCGATGGGGGCACTGTGGCTCAACGGTGCACGCGGCATTGCCTCGACCACGAACTATATCGGAGTCGGGCCGGCGGCCATCATCCTGGCGGTCGGAATCGGGCTGACCGTCCTTGGCGTGGTCCTGATCGCCCAGGCGAGACGTGGGGATCTCGTCGCGTCGCCAGACGGGGAGGAGGAGGCGCCCCCTTCGCGTTCGGCCTTCCTGCTCGCGCTGGCAGGGGTGAGCATCCCGCTCCTGACGATCCGCTGGCTCGGCTTCCCGTTGACCGCGATGCTTGCCTTCACCCTGGTGACCCATGCCTTCGGCTCGCGCCGGACCGGGCTCGACCTCGCGGTCGGAGCGACGCTCGGCAGCGTCGCGTGGTTCGGCTTCTCCCGCCTCGGCATCAGCCTTGGCCCCTTCCTGCCATTGCTTGGGTGAAGTCATGGAAATCCTGAGCCAGCTGATCGGCGGATTTGCCGTCGCGCTGCAGCCGATGAACCTGTTCTGGGCGCTGATCGGTTGCGCGCTCGGTACCGCCGTCGGCGTGCTTCCCGGGATCGGGCCGGCGCTGACCATCGCGCTGCTGATGCCGGTCACGACGCAGGTCGCGCCCGCCTCGGCCTTCATCATGTTCGCCGGCATCCTCTACGGCGCCCTCTATGGTGGTTCGACGACCTCGATCCTGCTCAACACGCCCGGCGAGAGTGGGGCGGTGATGACTGCGCTCGAAGGCAACCGCATGGCTCGCAATGGGCGCGGCGCAGCTGCGCTCGCGACGGCGGCGATCGGCTCCTTCGTCGCGGGTACGATCGGCACGCTGGCCTTGACCTTTCTTGCGCCGGCAATCGCGGAACTCGCCTTCGTCTTCGGGCCGGAGGACTATTTCGCCCTGATGGTCTTGTCCTTCACCTCGGTGGCCGTGGTGATGGGCCGGTCGATGGTGCGTGGCTTCACCGCTCTGTTCTTCGGCCTGGCGCTGGGCACGATCGGCATCGACACCCAGACCGGGCAGACACGCATGGTCTTCGGAACGCTCGAACTGCTCGATGGCGTCTCCTTCACCGTCGTGCTCGTGTCGCTTTTTGCGATCGGCGAGGCGCTCTATGTGGCTAGCCGCAGCGGCTCCGTGCCGGAGGCGATCAACCCGCTATCGGGCGGGAGCTGGATGACCCGGCAGGACTGGGCACGTTCCTGGAAACCGTGGCTGCGGGGCAGCGTCATCGGCTTTCCGATCGGCGCATTGCCGGCAGGCGGCACGGAGATCCCGACCTTCCTGTCCTATGCACTGGAGCGCCGCCTGAGCAAGCATCCGAAGGAGTTCGGACATGGTGCGATCGAGGGTGTCGCCGGCCCGGAAGCCGCCAATAATGCGGCCGCAGCCGGCATTCTCGTGCCGTTGCTGACGCTCGGCCTGCCTTCGACGGCGACGGCCGCGGTGCTGCTCGCCGCCTTCCAGAACTACGGGCTGCAGCCCGGACCGATGCTGTTTGCGACCAATCCCGATCTGCTCTGGGGCCTGATTGCGTCTCTCTATATCGGCAATCTGATCCTGCTCGTGCTCAACCTGCCGCTGGTCGGCATCTGGGTGCGCCTACTGCTGATCCCACGGCACTATATCTATGGCGGCATCGTCGTCTTCGCGCTGGTCGGCGTCTGGGGGCTGTCGACCTCCTGGATGGACCTGCTGCTGATGTGCGGCCTCGGACTCATCGGTTATGTGGCGCGGGTCTATGATTTCCCGATCGCGCCCGTGCTGATCGGTCTGATCCTCGGGCCGCAGGCCGAAATCCAGCTGCGGCGTGCGCTTGCGGTCAGCCAAGGTGACTGGGGCGTGCTGGTCAGCACGCCAATCGCCACGACGCTGCTCTCCATCGCGCTTCTCGTGCTGGTCGTACCGCCGATCCTGGTCCGGCTTCGGTCGCGGCCGAAGACCGAGCCCGCGATTTCCACCGGCTGAGCGCTARTCGCTGGCTCCGGCGCGGCGCTTTGCCGGCCGGATCGCCTCGGCCGCGGACAGCGCCGCCTGCAGGGCAGTCCTGGCGGCGCGGATGTGTCGCCGCATCAGGATCTCGGCCAGCTCGCCGTCGCGATGGCTGATAGCTTCGGTGATGCGCACATGTTCGCGCCAGGCCTCGCGCCCACGCCCCCGAACGGTCGAATGCAGACGCCGGCACAGGCGCAGCCGCGGATAGAACTGCTCGCACAGCAATTCGGCGAGGATCGGATTGCCGCTGCCGTTGGCTATGCGCCGATGGAAATCCGCCTCGGGCTCGTCCTGCAGATAGGCGCCGAGCGGATTGCGCTCGATCTCGTCGCGATGGCCGGCCACGAGTTCTTCGAGTGCCCTGATCTCCGCATCGCTCATATTCTCGGCGGCGAGGCGGGCGGCCATACCCTCGGTGGCCTCGCGCACATCGAGCAGCGCGAGGAACTCCGCGGCGCTGGGCTCGGCGACGCGCACGCCTTGATTGGCGACATAGGTGACGAGCCCGCGCTCCTGGAGGCGGCGGATCGCTTCGCGCACAGGCGCCCGGCTGGCGCCGTAGCGCCGCGCGATGACGGGTTCGCTCAGCTTCTCGCCGGGCGCAAGTTCACCGGCGACGATGGCCTGTGAAAGCGCATCGTAAAGCCGGACGGTCAGGCCCGTCGTAATGACGCTGTCCTGGCTGTCGCTGTCTGACATGGTCGCTGGCGCTTTCCCGGAATCGGAACGATGGCAGCATAGCGCAAGGGGCCGGGATTTTCCTTGATGATCCGGCTCTTGACCACGCGCCTCCCGCGCATGGATTAGCCGAGGACCCGCCTGATCTTGGCGAGCGAGGTGGCTTCGTCCTCATGATAGTCGATCATGGTCTTGAACCGGCCTTGCGTGTCCATCAGGTAGACTGACGCGGTGTGGTCCATGGTGTAGCTGCTCTCGGTCGGGATGCGCTTGGCATAGGCCTTGTAAGCGCCGATCGCGGCATCGACCTGCTCGCGACTGCCGGAGAGGCCGACGATCCGGGGATCGAAGGACTGCAGGTAGAGCGCCATCTGCTCCGGTGTGTCGCGTTCCGGATCGACCGTGATGAACAGGATCTGCAGCTTGTCCGCGTCGGGGCCGAGCCTGGAAAGCCAGTTGGTCATATCGAGCAGCGTCGTCGGGCAGACCTCCGGGCAGTGGGTGAAGCCGAAGAACACCGCCATGGGCTTGCCGCGGAAATCGGCGTCGGTGACGGATTTTCCCCTGTGGTCGATCAGCGAGAAGGAGCCACCGACCTGAGGGACACCCTGGCCCGTCGCCAACTCCGTTGATGGGCGCCCTGGACCGTCAACCTGCCACCACCCCAACAGAATTGCGGCGCTGACGAAGGTGATGACGCCGACCAGGAGCCAGGCGCCATAGCGAATGAACTTGAGAGCTTGCATGCTTGATGTCGGGTCTGTGGGCGTTCGCCGGATTATCGCTTGGCAAGAGAGGCCGTGGTCTCGACCTCGGCGGCTTGGTCGCCGCCGTACGGGTCGGCCAGCGCAGCTTCCGGCCGGCTGATCTCGATCTTGCCGGCGACCATGGTCTGCATCCGTTCCGGCCCGAGTTTCTGCAGGAGGCTGCGAAAGCTCTTGTGCATGCCGCCATCGAGATAGGCGTAGCTCATCGCTGGGACGCCATGGCCGACCAGTTCGGCAAAGCGCTGCTCGTCGCGGGCCTGGCGCTGCGCCACGACCGCGGCGATGGTCGGCTCGACCTCATAGGCAGGGCAGGGCGCATCGGGGCTGAAGGGCCGAGATCCCGCGCCGGGATTGAAGACATAGCGGCGGCCACAGGCGGCGAGCGCCGGCGGCTGCCGTGTCGCCTCGAAATGGTCGGAGCCTTCCTTGAGATTGCGCCAGAAGGCGATGTTCGGGTTGCTGCGATGCCGGGCCATGTTCTGCGGCGTCATGCGGAAGGGCAGTGCCTGGACCTGGAAGCTGCGCTGTCCGCCTGCAAAGGCCTCGCGCGCCAGGCCGTAGATTTCGGTGACGCCCTCATCCGTCATCGCGTAGCAGCCGGCCGAGGTGCAGGCGCCATGCACCATCAGGGCCGAGCCGGTATAGCCCTGCGCCTGCTCGAGAGCGTTGGGGTAGCCGAGATTGAAGGACAGGTAGAACTGCGAACGCGGATTCATCAGGTCCGGGGTGACGGTGTAGAACCCTTCCGGAGCCTGCCGGTCGCCTTCGCGCTTCTTGGGGCCGAACTGCCCTGACCAGCGGCACATCGGATAGGTCTTGAGCAACGCGTACTGGCCGCTGCGATCCCGCTTCCAGACTTCGAGTTCGCTTTCCTGCTTGAAGAGGCGCACCAGGATCGGGTCGGTCTGCGTCATGCCCTTGCCCGACATCTCGGCCACGAGACGGGCCGGCAGAGGCTGGAGATGGCGTGTGTCGCCTTCGCCGCTGACACAGCCGCTCAGCGCAACGGCACCGAGCGCCAATGCGAGGGCGAGACCGAGGAGCGGGCGAGGTTGACGTGCGGACATGCGGGGAAGCGTGGATGATCAAGGCTGACAGGAGGTGAAGAAGCGAGGTTAACGCTTTCCTACAGGCTGACCCCGGAGCAGGATCAAGCCCCGATCACGCTTACGTGCGCGGCTTCGGCGCCGGCTGAGCGCTCGGAAGGGCGGCGAGCAGCATCAGTCCGACCCCTGCCGAAATGGCGATATCGGCTCCGTTGAAGGTCGGCCAGTGCCAGCCCTGGTAATGCAGGTCGATGAAATCCGTGACGGCGCCCTGCCGCCAGCGATCGAGTGCATTGCCGAGTGCGCCTCCGGCCAGCAAATCCGGCCAGGCCTCGAGCGTGTCGCGGAAACAGCCCGAAGCTGACGCCGTAATTGAAGCCAAGGCGCAGATTCAGGAACGGGGCGATCTCGATCGGGCGTGGGGGCACCATGACGAAATCGAGGATCAGCCATTTCGTGACCTGATCGAGAGCGAAGGCCAGCGCTGCCCAAAGCAGGGCTCGTCCGAGATGACGATGCATCACGGCTGTCCGAGCGTGACGACGCGGATTCGTTTGAATGAGACCATCTCTGCCTCCGGCTGGTTATTTCAGACGCATGTACTCTCGAAGCTAGGCGCCGAAACGGCGCCTAACGGCTCTCCGCCCCCTCGACGAGGGGCGCCTTGCCGCGCTCGCGCCACATCCGCCAGGCCGGAGTCAGCAGGATGGCGGCGCTCAGCAGGGCGAGCGTCACGGCGATCGGGGTCGAGAGCAGCGCCGTCGTCTTGCCGCCGGAGATGGTCAAGGCGAGCCGGAGCTGGCTCTCGATCATCGGGCCGAGCAGCAGGCCGAGCACGATCGGGGCGCTCGGATAGTCCAGCCGCTCCAGCACATAGCCGATCAGCCCGACGCCGAGCAGCACCCAGAGGTCGAACAGCGAGTTGTTGACCGAATAGACGCCGACGGTGACGAAGAGCAGGATCACCGGCGCGAGCACGATGCGCGGCAGCCGCAGCACCTGGCCGAAGATCCGCGTTGCAGCCAGGCCGCCGACGATGGCGAGCAGGAACGACGTCACCAGGAATTGCAGCATGAAGCCGTAGACGATGTCCGGATGCTCGCGGAAGAGCTGCGGGCCGGGCCTGAGGCCGTGCACGAGCAGGCCGCCGAGGATGACGGCGGCGACGCCGGAGCCCGGAATGCCGAGCGCCAGCGCCGGGATCAGCGAGGCGGCGTTGTCGGCACCATTGCCGCATTCGGAGGCTGCGACGCCTTCCGGATTGCCATGGCCAAAGGTTTCCGGATTGCGGGCGACACGCTTGGCCTCGTTATAGGCGAGGAAGGACGACATGCTGCCGCCCGCGCCCGGCAGGATGCCGATGATGATGCCGATGATCGAGCTGCGGATCCAGACCGGCGTGAAGAAGCGCCATTGGCTGAGGGCCGAACCCTGGCGATGCAGCTTGAGCTTGTCGCCGCTCATGCCGGTCTTCACCGCCTCCTCGATGATCTGCAGCACGGGCGGCACCGCAAATAGCCCGGTGAGCAGCACGATGGCGCTGAAGCCGTCGAGCAGGTCGAGCTGGCCGAAGGTGAAACGTTCGGTGCCGTTCGAGATATCCTGGCCGACGGCGCCGATCAGCAGGCCGATGCCGCAGGCGATCAGCCCCTTYGGCAGATCGTCGCCGAGCAGCGACGAGACTGTCGCAAGACCAAGAATGCCGAGCCAGAAATACTCGATCGGCCCGAACATGAGGCTGAAGGAAACCAGCGGCGGCGAGAGCAGGATGAGCGAGATCGAGGACAGGACGCTGCCGATGACGCCGGACAGGAGCGCCACCTGAAGCGCGTAGGCTGCCTGACCCTTCTGGGTCATCTTGTAGCCGTCCAGTACGGTCGCAACCGAAGCCGGGGTGCCCGGCACCCGCATCAGGATGGCCGGAATGGCGCCGCCATAGGAACCGCCATTGTACATACCGGCCATCATGCCGAGTGCAAACATCGGATCGAGCCCGAAGGTGAGCGGGATCAGCACGGCAAGGCCGGTCACCACGGTCAGGCCCGGCAGGCAGCCGACGATCAGACCGGCGATCAGGCCGATGAACATCGCAAGGATGTTCATCGGGGCGAAGACAAGCGGAAGGGCGTGGAGGAGCGCGTCGATCATCTCAGCCGTCCCAGAAATGGGGAAAGGACATCCGGCGGGATCGGACGTTCAAGCGCATAGACGAAGATCGCCAGGATCGAGACCACGCAGACCACGGCGACGATGGCCGAGAGGCGCCAGCGCTGGAAACCGACGGCGGCTGGCAGCAGCACGCAGAGCGCGAGGCTCGGCAGGATGAAGCCGATGAGGCTGACCGCCGCGAAATAGGCGACAAGCGCCGCGATACCGACGGCGAGGCGAGGGGCGTGCTCGGCGAAACTGCCTTGCATCGGATTGCCCCGCTGCCGCCGGAGGAGTTCGCGCAGGGCGATCCAGCAGCCGATCACGGCCATGCCGATGCCGATCGCAACCGGATAGGCCGCGCTCTCGGCAGGATAGGTCGAGGCCGTGGCGATCACCGTGACGGAGGTCGCCACCAGAATGGTGGCGAATCCGATTTCTGCGAGGCTTCGCGACCGGCCCTGCGGGGCAGATGCCTCGGGCGTCACTTCCATGGGGTTGCCTTCCAGGTGGCCTCGAGATCGGTCGAGGCGCGGTCGAGGAAAGCTTTGAAGTCTGACGAGGCGAGATATTGCAGCGGAATCTCGGCCTTCTTGGCGGCATCGAGATATTCGGGGTCCTTCAGCGCCTGGTCGATCGCCTTTTCCAGCTTGGCGATGACATCGGCCGGGATGCCCTTCGGGGCCGCGATGCCGCGCGAGGCGCCGACGACGACGTCATAGCCGCCTTCGCGGAAAGTCGGTGCATCAGGCAAATACGACGAGCGCTCGGCGCTCATCACGCCGATGACCTTGATGGTGCCTTCGCGCGCGATCTGCAGGGCCTCGCTGAGATTCATCGTCGCGGCCGGGACATGGCCGCCGAGCACGGCCTGGCGCACCGGTGCCGTGCCGCCGAAGAAGGCGGGGGTGAATTTGGTATCGGCGAGGCGCTGGAAGTTCAGGAGCGCGATATGCTCCGAGGAGCCGCTGGCGCCTGAGGTGCCGATGACGACGGCGCCCGAGGCCTTCTTGGCTGCGTCGACCAGGTCCTTCAATGAGGAATAGGGGCTGTTCTTCGGAACGACCAGGACACCGGGATCGTAGACGAGATTGGCGACGGGCTGGAAGTCGCTCATCTTGAACTTCGACTTGCCCTCGACCACCAGCGCGTTGATCGCCGGCGCGTTGATGAAGCCGATCGTGTAGCCATCCGCCTTGCCCTGGGCGACCGAAGTCCAGCCGATCTCACCGCCGGCACCGGGCTTGTTGACGACGCCGATACGGGCGCCCGGACCGAGATATTTCTCCATGTAGCGGGCGATCGAGCGGGCGGCGACGTCTGTCCCGCCGCCTGGCGCGAAGGCAACGATCATCTCGATCGGTTTGTCCGGATAGTCGGCACGGGCCGGAGCGCCCGCTGCGGTGAAGAGGAGCGCGGTTCCTAGTGCGGCAACGATCGACAACGACTTCATGGTCGACTCCTTCAAGGGGCTGGGGCAGGCGTTGGAGAGGTGGTCAGCAATGCGCGTTCGACGAACCCGAGCCTGTCCTGGCCCCAGAACAGTTCCCCGTTCACGGCGTAGGTGGGAGTGCCGAAGATGCCGAGACGCTCGGCTTCAGCGAGATTGTCGTTCCAGGCCGCGATAATCGTCGGCTGCTGGGGATTGGCGACGAGCGGTACCGCGACTTCGCCAAGCGTTTCGCGGGCGATCGCCTTCAGCGTATCGAGATCGGCAATATCCTGGTCTTCCGCCCAGAGCGCGCGCTGGATGGCAAAGGAGAAGCTGCGCGCATCGAGGCCGGCGCGGTCGATGGTGATCACGGCCTGTGCCGCCAGTTCGATCGTCCGGCACGGGTAAAAGCGCGGCTTCAGGTTGAGTTTCATGCCGAGATGGCGGCGCCAGCGGTCGAGTTCGACCGCATGATAGGCCTGACGTGGATCGGGGCGGGTCCTGAGCGGAATGCCACCATTCGCTTCGATGATCCGGATCGGCCGTAGCCGGAGACGCGCGCCTGTGCGTTCGACGATGTCGTAGAGCCTGGGCGCGCCGAAATAGGCCCAGGGCGAGGAGATGCCGTAGAAGGCCTCGACCAGCGGGCGCTCACCTGCCGGCATGGCTGGCCTCCAGCTCGGTGTCCGCATCCTGCCATTCGTCGCCGAGCAGTTCGGGCGTGTCGTAGGCCATCAAGGCCCGGTAATGCGTCTCGCGATCGGCGACGAAGAGTGCGCGGGCGATGCCGCGGGCCAGCCGCTCGGCGCCGTCGCTGACCGCCGGAATGTCGCCCGAGAGCTTTCCGTGGCTCAGCATCGCGGGATAGTTGAAGCAGTGTATGCGCGAGAGGGCCGGGCAGGTGCCCGGCACTTTCTCCTGAAATTCGAAGGCGGGGCCGAGATCGGGCGCGTGCAGCAACTCGGCGCTGTCGCTCCCTGGCGGCGGCGTATAGCGATCCTTCCAGAAGCGGATGTAGGGCGCGACCGCTGAGAGTTCCGGCCGCTGCGCGGGATCGACCGAGAAGCCGGTCGCGAAGATCAGGAAGTCGAGATGATGCACGCCCTTCGACGTGGTCAGCACGATATGGCCATCCTGCTCCGCGAGATCGAGCAGCGGGCTGCCGAGATGGAAGCGGGAATTGGCATGGCGCGAGACCCGCAAGGTGCTGTCGCGCGGCGGCGGGGTCTGCGCCTTCAGCGCGTAGTCGAGGAAGCGCCATTTCCAGTCGTCCGGCAGCCCCGCGAAGCCATGCACCACGCCCTGGCTGCCGATGCCGGTGAACTTGTTGATCCGCGGCAGATCCTTGCGACGCACGATAAGATCGAGACTGGCAACGCCATGCTCCAGCGCGGTCGCCGCATTGTCCATGGCCGAGGCGCCGGCGCCGATCACGCCGACCCGCAGGCCTTTCAATGCCGCAAAGTCGATATCGTCCGCGCTATGGGCCCAGAATTTGCGGTCGATGCCATGTGCGATCGGTGGCACCCAGGGGCCGCCCAGCCCATCGCGTCCGGTGGCAAGCACCAGATGCCGCGTGAAGATGGTGCGTGTTCCCTCAGCATCCGAGATGTCGAGGGCCAGGATGTCGTCGGCCAGCGGCGTCACCGCGTCGAGCGAGGTCGCGTTCGCGATCGGGAGGCTCAGCACGCGCCGGTACCAGACGAGGTAGTCCATCCACAGGCCGCGCGGGATCTTGCCGAGGGCGTCCCACGTCGTGCGGCCGAACTGCGCCTCATACCAGGCGCGGAAGGTCAGTGCGGGCAGGCCGAGTGCGGGGCCGGTGAGCTGCTTGGGCGAACGCAGCGTTTCCATACGTGCATAGGTCACCCAGGGGCCTTCCTGGCCGGCGGGGGCGCGGTCGATAACGGTCACGTTGGAGAGGCCGAGCCCCTTGAGCGCGGCCGAGGCTGCCAAGCCGCACATGCCGGCTCCGATCACGACGACGTCGCGAACACGCTGGCCGTTGAACGCGCGCTGCGGCACCCAGTCCTTCGCCGGCCATTCCAGCCATTCAAGGTCCTGACGGAGGCGTTGCTCCAATGCGGGGAGGCCCATCGGGGCCGGCAATGCGGCATTCATGCCGTTCTTCCGATTGCTCTGGCTGCGACTGGGGCCGGGCCGAAGATATCGGCCAGGAGTCGGTCACGTGCCGTGGGAGGGTGTTTGACGAAGCCGGGCAGCGTCTCGCGGGCGAGGGCCTCCAGCGCGCCGACGAGACCTTCGACGAGGGGCGTCAACGGACGGCCATAGGGCGTGACCACGCCCCAGAAGAAGGAGATGGGCACGTCGAGCTTGCGGATCGCGACGCCCTCGAGCGGCATGCCATAGGCGATCACCGGTTCGAGGATCGCGATGCCGAGGCCGGCGCGCGCGGCCATCAGCGCCGTGTTGGAGGTATTGGCATCGAGGACCGAGGCCGGCCTGACGCCAACCTGCTCGAGGGCGACGTCGACACGTCTGCGCCAGCGGAATGGGTTGGCCATCGTGATCAGGCGCCGCCCCTCGATCGAGGCGAGCGGAATCGTGCCGGACGCGGCAAGAGGGTCGTCGGCGCGGATAGCGGCCACGCAAGGTGCTTCGCCGATCCAGTGGATTTCGAGGGCGGGGTGATCGACCGGCAGGCTGGTCACGCCGATCTCGGCGACATGGGTCGCGACCGACTGGACGACCTGCTCGGCCAGCGCCGCACGAATATGGACCTGTTCCGGCAAGGCATCCTGGCCGAGCCGCGCCAGGGCTGCGGGCAGCATGCCGGCGGCGAAGGAGGCGATCGCCGCGATCTCGAGCGAGCGCGGCTTGTCGGCGGCGATGGCCTCCGCACGCTCGCGCAGCTGCCGAAGCCAGGTGATGACGGGCTCGACTTCCTGGTGAAAGCGCAGTCCGCGCTCGGTGGGGGTGACGCGCGGGCCGCTGCGGTGAAGCACGCTGAAACCCAGCGTCTCCTCGAGCTCCTGGATCAGCCGGGTCAGGGCTGGCTGCGAGCGGCCGAGCAGCCGCGCCGCGCCGGTGATGCTCCCGGCGGATATGACGGCGGCGAACGCTTCAAGCTGGCGCAGATCCATTGGATGGTACCATTCCCATTTTGAATGCTAACTATGTCATGATGCGCGTCAAGCATGAAAGCGTGCATGAGAATGCGATCCCCAGCTTGAGTGAGCCGTAGGCTCCGTCCGGTGGATCTTCAGAAATGGATGCCGTCGAAGACCCGTTCCTGGGCATTGCGGATATGGGCCTGCATCGCCTCGCGCGCCCTGACGCCGTCGCCGTCGCGGATGGCCTCGAAGACGGCCGCATGCTCGCGCTGAACCATGGCGAGATGCTCGGCCGATTGCAGAACGGAGAAGCTGCGGGCGAGGTCGATGACGAAATCGACCTGAGACCTCACAGCGGCCAGAGCGGCCTCGAAATAGGGGTTCTGGGTTGCCCGTGCGATCGCTGCGTGAAAATCGCTGTCCTGCTGGACGCCGATCCGGCCCGTCTTGATCGCGAGGTGGATCGCGTCGAGTTCCTTCTGGATCGCGGCGATATCGGCCTCGCTGCGATGCAGCGCGGCCGCATAGGCAACCTCGCCTTCGAGTGCGATCCGGAACTGATAGACGCGTCTGACATTCGAGATCGTGCGAATGCCTTCGTCCTTGCTCAGGGGAGCGCGGGGCGGCGGCGCAGTCAGCTGCGGTTGCACTGCCGCGATGAAGCTGCCGGCGCCTTGCCGGGAATGGATCAGGCCGTCATCGCGCAGGCGCCGCAATGCCTCGCGCACCGTCGGCCGCGAGACGCCAAACTCCTGGCTCAGTTCGTTCTCCGAGGGCAGCTTTCCATCGGCGAAGACTTCGCCGCGCCGGAGGCGCTCAAGCATGTCTGCATAGAGTACGTCGCTCAGTTTCGGGCGGTGAGACACGGGCGCCTTCTGTTCCAGGTCATCACGAACTTGGCAAGTTCACTTGTAAACAGATTTACATACTTTGCTGCACCTGCAAAGCGACCTGGCTCTACGACTATCGAATCGCGCTATTTTTGAGCGTGCAGGGGCGCATAATCACGCAAGRCGTGCGTTGACAGACAAGTTTTCAACTCGCTACTTGTAAAGGGACCGGCGACCTTCGAGGCCCGGTGCGGGGAGATCGTTTCATGACCACGACGCGTCGTGCCATCCTCCAGGCCGGGCTTGCCCTGCCGTTCATGTCGATGCCGGGGCGCGCGCAGCGTGCGAGCGGTATCCTGCGCTACGGGCTTTCCGCCTTTCCGCCCAATCTTCAGCCCTGGGTCAGCACCGGGGCGTCGGCCGGCACGGTGAAGATGCTCACGCATCGCAGCCTCGTTTCCTATGACAGCAAGGGCGAGTTGCGAGGCGAGTTGGCCGAGTCCTGGTCGCGCGACAGCGATGGCGCCTGGGTCTTCAAGCTGCGGCAGGGCTGCGTCTTTCATAATGGCGAACCGGTCACGGCCGAGGACGTGAAGTGGTCGATCGAGCAGATCGCCGGCGAGAAGTCGACCGCCTATATGCGCACCCAGTTTCAGGGGATCGAGCGCATCGAGATTCCCGACCCGAAGACCATCCGGCTTGTCACCACGCTGCCGCAGGCGACGTTGCCGAGCTGGTTCGGCAACTACAACACTTTCGTGATCTGGCGGAAATCGGCGCCGAACGAGCCGGTCGGAGCAGGCCCCTTCAAACTGGCCGGACAGGAGCGCGGGACCTCGCTCGATCTCGTCGCCTTCGACAAGTTCTACAAGCCGGGTTTTCCGAAGGTGAAGGGCATCAAGTTCGTCGTCTATGCCGACGAGAACCTGCGCTTCGCCGCGCTGCAGTCCGGCGATGTCGACATGATCGAGTATGTGCCGTGGCAGTCGATGTCCGCGGTCGAGGCCGACTCCAGGCTGAAGCTCGATTCGGTCGAGGGGCCGTTCATGGACATCCTCTTCAACGGCACCAAGCCGCCCTTCAACGATCCCCGCGTGCGCCGGGCCATCGCCCATGCCGTGAAGCGCGACGATATCGTCAAGGCCGCCTTCTTCGGGCGCGGCAAGCCGCTCGAGGGCCTGCCGATCGTCGAAGGCACGCCCTGGTATGACAAGGAACTGGCGCATGGCTGGAATTATGATCCGGCCCGGGCAAAGGCRCTGCTCGCCGAGGCCGGGTTCGCCAACGGCTTCCAGTCGACGCTGCTCGCCACCTCGCAGTTCGGCATGCACAAGGATACGGCCGAGGTGGTGCAGCAGCATCTGGCCGCCGTCGGCATCCAGTGCGAGCTGCAGCTGCCGGATTGGTCGACCCGGGTGAGCCGCGGCACGCGCGGCCAGTACGACATGGCGATCCACGGCGTCTCGTCGGACAACAACGACCCTGATGGCCTTACCGTGGTCCTCGACACTTCGTTGTCGCCGACCCATGGCCGCTCTTTCAAGGTCGATGCTCCGCGCACGATTGCGGCACTCGCCAAGGGGCGTTCCGAGTTCGATCAGGCCAAGCGGGTCGAGATCTACAAGGAGATGCAGCGCGCGGCGCTCGAGGAGGTACCCCTGGTCGGCCTCGCCTGGCGCTCGCAAGGCTATGGCATGGACAAGAGCGTGATGGGCTTCACCAACCTGCCCGGCGCGCTCACCACCTCATCGGGCGCGACGCTCGAAGAGACCTATTTCGGATGAGCGTGACCTGGTTCGCGCGCCGCCTTGCGGTTTCGCTCGGCCTCGCCTGGGTCGTTGCAACGATCGTCTTTCTCGCCCTGCACATGGTGCCGGGCGACCCCGCCGAATTGCTGCTTTCGACGGGAGGGATCTCACCCGATCCAGCGGCTGTCGCGGAGTTGCGTGAAAAGCTTGGGCTCGAGCGGCCGCTGCTTGCGCAGTATGGCGCGTTCCTCGCCGGCCTCATGCAAGGCAATCTCGGGCATTCCCTGGTCGATGATTATCCGGTGCTGAGCGAGATCGCGCTGCGCCTGCCGCGCACGCTGGAGCTCATTCTTGCCGGCACCTTGATCGGTATCGCGGTCGGCGTGCCCTCCGGCGTCTATGCGGCCCTTCATCGGGGCGGGCGCTTCGATCGCATCGCTTCTGGCGTCACAGCGCTCCTGCTGGCCGTGCCGGTTTTCGTGGTGGGCACATTGCTCGTGCTGCTGATGGCGCAGACCCTGCGGCTGATGCCGGCCGGCGGGTTCGTGCCCTTCACACAGGACCCGGTCCAGCATCTCAAACTGCTTACGCTTCCGGCCATCGCAGTCGGCAAGGGGCTGGCCGCCATCCTGTTCCGGATGACGCGCGCCTCGATGCTGGATGCACTCGCCAATGACTATGTCCGCACCGCTCGCGCAAAGGGCCTCTCGCAGGCGCGCATCCTGGTCGTCCATGTGCTGCGCAATGCGCTCAACCCGGTGCTGACCGTACTCGGCCTGCAAATGGGAACCCTGCTGGGCGGCACCGTGCTCGTCGAATACGTCTTCAACTGGCCGGGCCTGTCGACGCCGCTGCTGCGGGCCGTCGAGGCGCGCGACTATCCGATGGTGGTCGGTATCATTCTTACCATCTCGGTTCTGTTCCTGTTGATCAACCTTGTGGTCGAGATTCTTCACGCGATCGTTGATCCGAGGGTGCAGGCGGGATGAAACGGCTCTGGCTTCCCGGCGCCTTTGTCGCGCTGATTATCTTCATCGCTCTCGCCGCTCCGTTTCTCGGCCTGCCGGATCCGGTCAGGCAGGACATTGCCCGGCGGCTCGCTGCGCCGAGCGCAGGCTCCTGGCTCGGCCGTGACGAATTCGGCCGCGATGTGCTGTCGCGCTTAATCTGGGGCGCGCGCACAAGTCTGGGCGTCGCCTTCGTCGCTGCCTTGGTTGCGGGAACAGTCGGCACCGCGATCGGCCTGATCGGGGGCTGGGGCAAGGGGCTTGGCGCGTTCCTGACGGTGCGCAGCGTCGAGATCATCATGTGCTTTCCGCCGGTGCTGCTCGCCCTGCTGGTCGTCACCTTGCTCGGGCCGGGCGCGGCGACGCTGGTCCTGGTCCTGTCGGTTCTCTATCTGCCGGGCTTCGCACGCGTGGCCTATGCCGAAGTGCTCGCGGTGCGGTCGCGCGAATATGTCGAGGCGGCGCGGGCGTTCGGCGCCACGCCCCGACGTATCCTGCTCCGCACCGTGCTTCCCAATATTGCCGGCCCGCTCCTGGTGCAGCTGTCCCTGACAGTGGCGGCCGCTGTCGTCATCGAAAGCGGCCTGTCGTTTCTCGGACTTGGCGTCGTTCCGCCGGCGCCCTCCTGGGGACTGATGATCAGGGGCGCGCGCGCTACGATGGAGCAGGCGCCGCTGCTGCTGCTCTGGCCCTGCGCGGCGCTGACGCTGACCATCCTCGCCATCAACCTGCTCTGCGATGCCCTGCGCGACGCGGTCGATCCCCGAACCGCCGACCGCTGAGAGGCAGAGCCTTCCCATGACGATCCTCACCGCGAACTCCCTCGCATATCCAGGATGAAGCCAATGGCCACCAAGACTACTCCCCTCGTTCACATGGGCACGATCACCGGCGGAGAGGCACGGGAGATCCTCGAAGAGAACCCCGTCATCCTGCTGCCGATGGGCAGCCATGAGGATCAGGGCCCGCACGCACCGATGGGCGACTATCTTCTCGCCGAGAAGATCGCCGAGCTCGCGGCCATCCGCGCCTCGGAGCGCGGCGTGCGCACGCTGGTTGCTCCCGTCCTGCCCTTCGGCGGCGCCGACTGGTTCGGTCCGATGGTCGGTGGCATTGCCATTTCGCAATCGACCTTGACGGCGGTGATCGCCGAGATGGTGGATTCACTGCATCGCAATGGCCTGACGCGCATCATCGTGATCAACGGCCATGGCGGCAATGTCGGCCCGATCTCCGACGTGGCGCGCGAGCTTTACCAGCGCGAGCAGATCGTCCTGCCGAGCCTTTATCTCTGGCGCATCGCCTACGGGCTGCTGCCGGGCATTCTCGGCGCGGAGAAGGCGGCTGCGGTCGCTGGACATGGTGCCGATCCGCTGACCAGCCTCGGGCTGCACCTGTTCCCGGAGCTGATGCGCAAGGACCTGATCCCGGCTGGCCAGCCGCTGAAGCGCGATCCCGTGCTCGACCTGCAGTTCACYGGGCTTGGCACGGCGAGCTTCGAGGGCGCCGAGGTGGCGATGCCCAATGAGTATGACGAGGTCTACAATCTTGGCGTCGCCAAGGGGGATTCGAAGCTGTGCTCGGCTGAAACGGGGGCTGCGCTCTCCGAGAAGCTCACCGAGATCTGCGCCCGTTTCGTGGCCCATTTCGCCAGCAAGGTCGACGGCTGAGCCTGCCCCGCTGATATCCCTACGGCGGCGCATGGGTCTCCAGCGCCGCCGCGCCATKACAAGCCGGTGGGCGCTGGCTACGACATTGCGGCTGCCTCGCATGCGGCCATGACAAGAGGGGAAGCTTCCATGCCGACACGTCGTCTTGTTCTTCAGACCGGGCTTGCGACCATCGCCGCTCCGGCTCTCGTCAGGGCCCAGGGGCTCAGCGGCTCGATCACGCTGATGTCCTATTCCGGGATCTTCCAGGACAACTACGTGAAGGCGGTGGTCGAGCCGTTCCAGCAGGCCTTTCCCGGCGTGAAGGTGAACTATGTGCCGGGCGGCACCTCGGCCCAGATGGTCGGCAGCGTCCGAGCCCAGAAGGCTGATCCGCAGGTCGATGTGGCAATCATGGATGTCACCACCTCCAGCATCGGCAATATCGAGGGACTGTTCGAGAAGCTGACGCCCTCCGAAGTTCCGTCGCTGAACGAACTCCATCCGGAGGCCCGCGCGGCCGGAGGCGATTACGGCCCGGCCGTGACCTTCGACCATCTCGTGCTCGTCTATGACACGCAGAATCTGAAGCCGCCGATCGAGAAGCTCGCCGATCTCTGGCGGCCGGACCTCAAGGGGCAGGTCGCGCTTGCGGCGCCGCCGAACATCCAGGGGCTCGCGCTCACCGCAATGGTCGAGAAGATGGAGGGCGGCGACTACCGCAAGTCGATCGATGCGGCGATCAAGAAGCTGCGCGCTCTCGCCCCTTCGGTGAATACGTTCGAGCCCAATCCCGATGGCTATTCGCTGATCCTGAACGGAGTGGTGAAAGTCGCGACCGGCTGGAACGCCCGTGCGCAGCTCTATGGCGACCAGACCGGCGGCAAGATCGCCGCGTTGCTGCCGCCTGAAGGATCGGTCTTCCAGATCAACACCATCAACCTCACTGCCGGCTCGAAGAACAGGGCCGCCGCGGTTGCCTTCGTCAATTTTGCGCTGGCGCAAGCTGCGCAGAAGGCTTTCACCGAGCGGATGTTCTATGCGCCGACAAACGCCAAGGCAGCGATCGACGCCAAGGCGCTGGCGCGCACCGCTGCCGCCCCGGAAAGCCGGGGCCGGATGATCGGCGTCGACTGGAACGAGGTTCTGAAGATGCGCGACCAGTGGAACAATCGCTGGCGGCGCGAAGTCATCGCTGCGGCAGGTCGCTGAGCCGGGATCGCAGCCTGCCATGAGCTATCTCGAACTCGCCGGCCTGCAGAAGCGCTACCGCGATTCCGTCGCCGTCGATGACGTCGCGCTTTCGGTCGAGAAGGGCGAGGCCGTCGCTCTCCTCGGCCCCTCCGGCTGCGGCAAAACCACGACGCTGCGCATGCTTGCCGGCCTGATCGATCCCGACGCGGGCTCGATCCGCCTCGACGGTGCCGAGATCACGCGCCAGCCGGCTCATAAGCGCAACATGGGCTATGTCTTCCAGTCCTATGCGCTGTTTCCGCATCTGAGCGTTGCCCGCAATKTGGGCTTCGGTCTCGAGGAAAGGCGCGTGCCGCGCCCTGAGACGTCGCGGCGCGTCGAAGAGGCGCTCGGCATGGTGCGCCTTGCCGGCCTCGAGGGCAGGCGCCCCCGCGAATTGTCAGGCGGTCAACAGCAGCGCGTGGCGCTGGCGCGGGCGCTCGTCATTCGCCCGTCCGTGCTGCTGCTCGACGAATCCCTGTCCAATCTCGACGCCAAGCTGCGTGACGCGATGCGCCACGAGATTCGCGACATCCAGCGTTCGCTCGGCATCACCACGCTCTTCGTCACGCACGATCAGGTCGAGGCGCTGACGATGTGCGATCGGATCGCGGTGATGAAGCGCGGGCGGATCGAACAGATCGGCACGCCGGAGGATATCTACGAGCGGCCCGCGACCCGCTTCGTCGCCGACTTCGTCGGGCGCGCCAATGTGCTGCCGGCCTTGCGAAATGAGGCGGGCGCCATCAGCGTCTGGGGAGTGACCTTGCCGGCCACCGCTCCGGCCGGCGGCGAGATCGACGTCTTCGTGCGGCCGCAGCGCATCCGGCTCGCCTCAACCGGTGAACCGTCCGGCGAGGGCATGGTTCGGCTGACCGGCCGGGTTCTGCGCAGCGTCTTCGTCGGAGATCATGTCGAGGTCATCGTCGAGGGGGCAGGGGGGCAGCTCAGCGTCGAGATGYAATCCGGCACGAAGCCGCCAGCGGCCGGGACCGAGGTCGCCGTGCTCTGGCAGGCCGGAGACACGCTGCTCTTCCCGCGCGAGGCAACATGACCGCCGGCTCGCGCCTGCCTTGGCTGGTCGTCCCGGCGGCGCTCCTTCTTCTCGCCGTCTATGTCTGGCCGACCCTTGGCCTGTTTCGCACCGCCTTCAACGAGGTCGGGCCGACGGGGGCGATGATCGAGGCCTGGTCGCTCAAGACGACCAGCGAAGTCCTCGCTGATTCCTTCACGATCGAGCTGACGCTCAACTCGCTCTGGCTCTCTCTGAGCGCGACACTGATCGCGCTGTGCATGGCCTATCCGGTCTCGCTGTTCCTGTTCCGGACGCAGTCGCGCTTTCGTGGCCTGCTGGCCGTGATCGCGATCATGCCGATGCTGGTCTCCGGCGTGGTGCGTGTTTTCGGCTGGCTCGCCATCCTGGGCGATCGTGGGCTCGTCAATTCCCTTGCTCAGTGGCTTGGGCTGATCTCGACGCCGATGCGCCTCGTCTTCAACTGGACGGGCGTCACCATCGGCCTCGCCGAGAGCATCATGCCCTACATGATCCTCGCGCTGCTCGCCGGTTTCGGCCGGCTTGACCGCACGCTGGAGGAGGCGGCGCGCAGCCTGGGCTGCACGCCGCTGCGCACGTTCCTGCGGGTGACCTTGCCGCTGAGCCTGCCGGCGCTCGCGCTCGCGGCGGGCCTGGGCTTCGTGCTCTCGATGTCGGCCTATATCACGCCAAAACTGCTCGGCGGCGGTCGGGTCTTCGTGCTGGCGACGGAGATCTTCGAGCAAGCGACGACGAACACCAATTGGCCGGTCGCCGCCGTACTGGCGATCTATACGCTCGTGCTGCTGCTGGCGCTGCTGGTGCTCTCCAATGTCGCGGCGCGGAGGCTGCAACGATGAATGGCGCCGGACCCGTCCTCTCGACGCTCGCAGGTATCGTCTACGCCCTGATCCTGGCGCCCATCGTTGTCGTCGTGGCACTCGCCTTCTCGGCGGACAATTTCATCCTGTTCCCTCCGTCCGGCTATTCGCTGCGCTGGTTCCAGCAACTCGCCGGCAACACACCGCTGCTGAATGCCGTCGTCCTCAGCGCTCAGATCGCCGGCGTGGTCACGGCGCTGTCGCTGCTGCTTGGCGTGCCGGCGGCGCTGGCGCTCGACAAGGGGCGGTTTCGCGGCCAGGAGGCGCTGAAGAACTTCTTTCTCGCACCGTTGCTGCTGCCCACCTTGATTGTCGGCCTCGCGCTTCTGCTGTTCTTCACCCCGCTCAGGCTGACTGCGACCTTGCCCGGGCTTGTGCTCGGCCACATGACCGTGACCCTGCCTTTCGTGATCCGGATGATGACGACGGCGTTCTCGACGCTGCCGGATGATATCGAAGCGGCTGCCGCGACGCTGGGCGCGAAGCCCTGGCGGGTGATCTGGCGCGTGACGCTGCCGCTTGCCACGCCCGGCCTGATTGCCTGCGGTGCCCTGTCCTTCCTGCTGTCCTTCGACGAGACCGTGATCTCGCTCTTCCTCTCCGGTCCGCGCGCTTCGACGCTGCCGGTCGAGATGGTGCGCTATGTCGAAGGACGCACCGATCCGCTCGTCGCGGCCCTGTCGGTGATCCTGATCGTCGCGACCCTCATCATCGTCGTTCTGGTCGAACGTCTCGTCGGCGTCGCGCGCGCCGTCGGCCAATAGGAGAGAACCATGCCCGACTACCGCATCGAACCCATGCCGCAGCAGATCTCGCCGGCCCTTGCCGAGAAGCTCAGCCGCGTCGAAACCGCCACCATCGGCCATTCCCAGCACTGGGGATTCATGGACCGCGGCATCCAGCCCTTGCTGCGCAACAAGCGTATCGCCGGCGCAGCCGTGACGCTTGCCATTCCCGGGCAGGATTCGACGCTGCTGCACCACGCGCTCGGGCTTCTGCGCCCCGGCGACATCCTCGTGGTCGATCGACTCGGCGATGACAAGCATGCCTGCTGGGGCGGCGGCGTCACCGTGGCGGCCAAGGCGGCCGGCGCGATGGGCGGCATCGTCGATGGCCCCTGCACGGATCTGACCGAGATCGAAGACAGCGATTTCCCGATGTGGTGCCGCGGCATGTCGCCGATCACGACCCGGCTCTACAATCTCGGCGGCACGCTGAACCTGCCGATCTCCTGCGGCAATGTCGCGGTAAGGGCCGGGGACATCATCCTCGCGGACGAGTCCGGCGTGCTGGTGCTGCCGGCAGGAGAGGCCGAGGCGATTGCCGACGCGGCGCTGGCCCGGCAGGAGCGTGGCGAGCGCACTCAGGCGCGCGTCAAGGCCGGCGAGAAGCTTGGCGACATCWCCGGCGCCACCAAGATGGTGCTCGAGGCGCTGAAGCAGAACGGCTGAGGACAGACACGATGAACGCCCAGCTGCGCGGCCCGCGCGTCGCCAATTTCACCTGCGAGAAGCTGTCGGCCACCGGCTCGCGCGGCATGGTCGTCACCAATCATCCGCTCGCCTCGGCCGCGGGATCGCACATGCTGCTCGCGGGCGGCAATGCCATCGATGCGGCCATCGCCTCGCTGTTCGCGCTCACCGTCGTCGAACCGATGATGGTCGGCGTGCTCGGCGGCGGCGTTGCCCATATCCGGCTGGCTGACGGTCGTCATCTCGTGCTTGACGGTTTGTCGACCGCGCCGGGCAAGGCCAGTGCCGACATGTATGAGGCGCTGTCGCACGAGGTCGGCAAGGCGCGAGATACGCGTGACCGCGAGAACCTCGTCGGCCCCAAGGCCGTCGCGGTTCCCGGTGCGCTCGTCGGCTGGTGCGAGGCATTGGCGCGCTTCGGCACGCTGCCGCTCGCCGATGTGCTCCAACCTGCGATCCGGCTGGCCGAACGCGGGTTCGTGGTCAGCCCCTATCTCTCCGATTGCATCGCGGATTGCGCGCCGGATCTCGCACGCGATCCGGGCCTTGCAAAACTGTTCCTGCCCGGCGGAAAGGCGCTGCCGGCGGGGGAGCGGCTGGTTCAGGGCGATTATGCCGCGAGCCTGCGGCTGATCGCCGAAACCGGCCCCTCGGCGCTCTATGATGGCCCGCTCGGCGCGGCGCTAACCTCCTTCATGGCGGCCAATGGCGGGCTGATCGACCAGGCCGACCTCGCCGCCTTCAAGGTAATCGAGCGCGAGCCGGTTCGGGGTCGCTATCGCGGCTTCGAGATCCTCGGTCCGCCGCCGCCATCCTCGTCCGGCGTCCATATCGTGCAGATGCTGAACATCCTCGAGGGCTACGATATCGGTGCGCTCGGCTTCGGCTCGAGCGATGCCGTGCATCTCGTTGCCGAGGCCCTGAAGATCGCCTTCGCCGACCGGGCGGTGGCGACTGCGGACCCGGCCTTCGTCAAGGTGCCGATCGAGCGTCTGACGGCCAAGTCCTACGCCGATGAGCGCCGCGCCGATATCGACATGGCCCATACCAAGGCCTGGGCGGCCGGTCTCAGCGCCGGGGAATCCGCGAACACCACTCATGTCACCGTAGCGGATGCGGCTGGCAATGTGGTTGCGACCACCCAGACGATCAACGGCCTGTTCGGCGCCTGCACCCAGATCCCCGGCACCGGGATGCTGACCAACAACTATATGTATAATTTCGATCCACATCCCGGCCGCGCGCTCTCGATCGCGCCAGGCAAGCGGGTCTTCACTTCGATGGCGCCGATGATGGTCCTGCGCGATGGCAAGCTTGCCTTCGCGCTCGGCCTGCCCGGCGGCCTGCGCATCTTCCCCTCGGCACTGCAGGCGATCGTCAACCTGATCGACCACGGCATGAGCCTGCAGGAGGCCGTCGAGGCGCCGCGTGTCTGGACGGAGGGTGGAGCCCTCGAACTCGAGAGCGCGATCCCGGATTCGGTCGCCAGCGAACTGACTGCGCGCGGCCATCAGATCGCACGCGTGCAGCGTGTCGCCGGCGGCATGAATGCCATCGGCTTCAATTCCGACGGAACGCTCACCGGCGCCGCCTGCTGGCGCGCCGATGGCACGCCCGTCGCGATCTCCGGCGGGCTGGCGCGCGCCGGCGTCCGCTTCACCATTGCCTGATTTCGTTCAAGCCAATCGGACCATCATCATGTCAGAAACCATCGTCGTCCTCGATCCCATGGCGCCTGAACGCGCCGACAAGCTCAGGGCGCTCCTGCCGCCGGGTTTCGTCCTCACGCATGGCACGGCGCGCGGCGACGACCACATGAAGGAAATCATCGCGGAGGCCGAATACGCGATCGCGGGACAGGTCGGCGTCAATGCCGAGGTGCTGAAGGCGGCGAAGAAGCTCAAGCTGCTCCACAAATGGGGCGTCGGGGTCGATAATCTCGACACCCAGACCGCCAAGCAGCTTGGCATCAAGGTTGCCCGCACCACGGGCAGCAATGCCGTGCCGGTCGCCGAGTTCACGCTCGGGCTGATGCTTTCGGCCCTGCGTCATATTTCCTTCGGCCATGCCGAGTTGAAGAAGGGGGACTGGCGTGGCGGGCGCTTGCCGGGCGACACCTTCACCCTGTCCGGCAAGACGGTTGGCATCGTCGGCTTTGGCGCCATCGGCCAGAATGTCGCGAAGCTGCTGAAGGGCTTTGGCTGTACGATCCTGTATTCGAAGCGCCAGCCGCTCTCCGCCGCAGAGGAAGTCGAGCTTGGCGCGAAGCACGCTTCGCTGGCAGAACTGCTGGCGAAGTCCGACGTCGTCTCGCTGCATTGCCCCCTGACGCCGGAGACGGCGAACATGATCGACAAGTCTGCCTTCGCTGCGATGAAGAAGACGGCGGTGCTTATCAACGTGGCGCGCGGCGGCGTCGTCGCCGAGAACGACCTGATCGAGGCCTTGCGCGCGAAGGAGATTGCCGGCGCCGCGATGGACGTCTTCGAGATCGAGCCGCTGCCGGCTGACAGCCCCCTGCTCGGGCTCGACAATCTGGTGGTGACGCCGCATCTGGCGGCGATCGCATCCGACAATTTCGCCCCGACGGTGAAGCGGATGTTCGACAACATCGCCCGTGTCTCGCGCGGCGAGCCCGTGCCCGAGCGCGACAGCGTCGTCTGAGCCCGCGCGGGGCTGGAACAGGGAAGGCGGACATGACGAAACGCCTCGGCATCGGCTTGATCGCCCATGACCGCAAGAAGCCCGATCTTGCGGCCTGGGTGACGCGAAACATCCAGGTTCTGAGCGCGCATCGGCTTGTGGCCACGGCGACGACGGGTTCTGTGCTGAAGCAGAGCCACCCCGATGTCAGTGTCGAGACAGTGAAGAGTGGCCCGCTCGGCGGCGATCAGCAGATCGGAGCGATGATCGCCGAGGGGAAGATCGACGTGCTGATCTTCTTCCCCGATCCGCTTGCCGCCATGCCCCATGACGTGGACGTCAAGGCGCTGCTTCGCCTCGTTCTGGTCTACGATATCCCGGCCGCGTTCAGCCCAAGCACGGCCGACGCATTGATCATGTCGGACGTGTTCTCTCCCGCACGGCGGCGGTAGTCGGCTTCGGGTTCGCCCATCTCGCGATGGTCAGCGCCTTCGACACGCGCTCCATGTAGAGAAACAGCACCGGCGTGATGAAGAGCGTCAGCACCTGCGAGATCAGCAGTCCGCCGACCACCGCGATGCCGAGAGGTTGACGCAGCTCGGCGCTGGCGCCGGCGCCGAGTGCGATCGGCAAGGTGCCCATCAGCGCCGCCAGCGTCGTCATCAGGATCGGGCGGAAGCGCATCAGACAGGCGCGGTGGATCGCATCCTGAGAGGGCACGCCCTCGCGTTGCAGCACGAGCGCGACATCGATCATCATGATCGCGTTCTTCTTGACGATGCCGATCAGCATCAGCATGCCGATGATCGCGATCACCGACAGGTCGAGGCCGAAGAGACGCAGCGCGGCCAGGGCGCCGATGGCCGCCGATGGCAGGCCGGTCAGGATCGTCAGCGGATGGATGAAGCTCTCATAGAGGATGCCGAGCACGATATAGATCGTCAGGATCGCGCCGGCGATCAGCAGGCCCTGGTTGGCGAGCGAATCCTGGAAGGTCTTGGCGGTGCCGGCAAGCGTCGTCGAGAGCGTCGTCGGTAACCCAAGCTCCGTCTTGATGGTGTTGATCCTGGTCACGCTGTCGCCGAGCGCGACGCCCGCAGGGAGGTTGTAGGAAATGGTCACCGCCGGAAGCTGGCCGAGCTGGTTCACCGTCAGCTGCCCCGCCGTGCGCTCGACGCGGGTGAAGGAGCCGAGCGGGACAAGCAGGCCATTGCTGGCGCGCACGCGGATCGCGTCGAGCTTGTCGGCCGTCCAGCCAAGAGCGGGGTCGAACTCGACAACCACCTCATAGCTGTCTCCGGTGGTGAAGATGGTCGAGACCTGACGAACGCCAAAGCCGGAATACAGCGTCGAGCGCAGGGTGTCGGCGCCGATCTGCAGTGAGTTTGCCTTGTCGCGGTCGATGACCAGGGTCGCTTGCAGGGCGTTGTTCTGGAGATCGGTGGTGACGTCGGTGAAGGTCGCGCGATCCTGGCTCATCTCATCGGCGAGCTTCAGCGCCCAATCGTTCATCTGCGTCTGGTCGAGGCCTTGCACCACGAGCTGATATTGGCTCTTGGAGGCGCGCGCGCCGATATTGAGGTTCTGAACCGGTGTCATGAAGGCGTTGATGCCGGCGACCTGTGCGAGCTGCCTGCGCAGGTCGGAGAGCACGGTCTGCAGCGCAGGACGTTCGGTTCTCGGCTTCAACTCGACGAAGAGGCGCCCGGCATTGAGCGCGCCGCTGCCGCCACCGCCGCCTCCGCCTCCGACTGAGGACGCGACATGGCTGACATAGGGCGAGTTGCGGAAGACGTCGGCAACCTCCTTCTGCAGCCTTTGCATCGCGGGGAATGAGATATCCTGCCTCGCTTCCGTCGCGACCTGGAGCTGACCTATATCCTCTTGCGGGAAGAAACCTTTGGGCGCGGTCTGGAAGAGCCAGACCGTGCCGATCACTGTTGCGAAGAAGGCAGCAAGCATCAGCGGCTGCACACGCAGACAGAGAGTCAGCGCGCGGTCATAGCCGCGGAGCACGCTCTCAAAGCCGCGTTCGAGCACATGGCCAAGGCCGTGCTCGGGAGCGTGCTGGTCGGCGTTGGTCAACAGC
>NZ_JBFTZN010000077.1:0-22126 GCF_056406775.1 Allobosea sp. P1_A7 | reverse complement strand
GCCCAGAGCAGGAAACGGCGAACGATCATGTGCCGCTCCGCTGGACCATGAAGGCGGAAAGATCGAGCGGGGCGCGACGCGGCTTCGCCGTGGATTTGGGTACGGTGTTTCCAGCCTGGGTCAGATCGAGCGGGCGCGATGGCGGCAAGGGAGCAGTTGTAGCAGTCGGTGGGTTCGCGGGCGCCGGTGAGGCGGACGGAGGAGACGGAGCGGCGCCGCTTGCGCCCTGCCGCGGGAAATAGCGGTCGGCCGGATCGAGCGCCGCCAGACGCGAAGCATCGCTACGCGGCGTCGTCCAGAGATTGGCCACCGCCTTGGAGACCGGCTGGCGCGAGCCCTCGGTCGAGAACAGCCCGATCAGCCCCTTGGCCCGGTCAGGCGCCAACGCGGCAGCAATCGGCACCGGCTGGTCAGCGCCGGCCGCGGACTTGACGCTCCCGGTCGTGGTCGCTGCGGCAAGCTGCGTGTTGGCATGGCTCGCCGCCAGCACGCCGTAGACCTCCTGGGCCGTGCGGGCGCGGCCGGCCTTGTCGAAGAAGATGTTGCGATTGGCCGAAGCGGCCTCGGGAAAGTCCTTGGCTGCGACCCGCGTCGGATCGTTGCCGGCGGCGCGAATGAGGTCGCTCGCGCCGCGCGAGCCGAGCACATGCGCCATGTAGAGTTCGCCGGCATTCGGCTGGCGACCGAGCGTCGAGGCAAGCTGGTCGCGGTTCTTCTGCGTCAGTGCCCCGGCCATGACGGCAGCCACCTGCGGATCATTGCGCAGTTGCAGGATCTTTTCTCGCGTCGCGGCGTCCGGCACGCTGAGCCGACCGGTCTCGTCGGCGCTGATCGCATTGGCGTAATTGGAAAGCCCCTGCTTCGGCCCCTCCTGCTTCACCATGGAAAGCCAGGTCTGCTCGATGAACTGGAACAGCCCGGTGGCGCTCGAGGTCTTGGCCTTCGCATCGGGATCAAGCGCCGATTCGCGCTGCGCCGTCTTCAGCAGGTAATCAAAACCGGCACCGCTCCGTTCGGCGCCGTCGCGAATGGCATTGACGACCGGATTGGCCGGTGCAGTCTCGCGCGTCGTAGGCGTAGTGAACAGGAACATGCAGACTCTCGGGCAGCCCGAGCGCAAGGTGCCGGAGCTCCTGTGGAGACTGCCCCGATTATGGTAAGCGAACCGTTAAACACGCGGAATCACCGAGCCGGCTTGAAGCGCCGGAATGCGGCATTGGAGGAGCGTTCATGACCGAGGTGAAACGGCACAAGCGCGGCGGGATCTATTTCGAGGATTTCCAGGTCGGCGCGGTCATCGAGCACGGGCTTACGCGCACCGTGACCCAGATGGACAACATGCTCTTCTCGAACATGACCTTGAATCCGCAACCTCTTCATATCGATGCGCATTTCTGCGCGACCGAGACGGAGTGGGGCAAGCCGCTGATGAACTCCCTGTTCACGCTGGGGCTGATGATCGGCATCTCCGTCAACGACACCACGGTCGGCACCACCATCGGCAATCTCGGCATGACCGACGTGACCTTCCCTGCCCCGCTCTTCGAGGGCGACACCGTGAACTGCGTCACCGAAATCGTCGGCAAGCGTGAGTCCCGCTCGCGACCCGATGCCGGGATCGTCGAGTTCCACCATCGCGCCTTTAAGCAGGACGGCACCCTGGTCGCCCAATGTCGCCGCCAGGCCTTCATGCGCAAACACCCCGAACCCACGACGATCGCGGTCTGACCGGATGCGTTCGCTCCTTTTCGTACCGGGCGACAGCCCGAAGAAGCTCCAGAAGGGCCTGGAGAGCGGCGCCGATGCGCTGATCCTGGACCTTGAGGATTCCGTCGCACTCGACGGCAAGGCCCAGGCCCGCACCATCAGCCTGGATTTCCTCAAGGCGGCTCGCCAGCAGGCGAAGCGGCCCCTCCTGATCGTGCGCATCAATGCGCTCACGACCGGGCTCAGCGATGCCGACCTCGACATGATCATGCCGGGTGCCCCCGATGCGATCATGCTGCCGAAATCCGAGGGCGGCACCGATGTCTCGCATCTCGCCGCCAGGATCGCTGTTCGGGAGGCCGAATGCGAACTCCCGGACGGCGCGACGCGGATCATTCCGATCGCCACCGAGACCGGAAAGGGCATCTTCGGCCTCGGCAGCTATGCCGGCGCGACCCATCGGCTTGCGGCTCTGACCTGGGGAGCGGAAGACCTGTCCGCTGATCTCGGCGCTGAGACCAACCGCCTGAGCGACGGCTCCTATGCCGATCCCTACCGCCTTGCCCGATCGCTCACGCTCTTCGCCGCCGCATCCTCGCAGGTCGATGCGATCGACACCGTCTTCACAAACTTCCGTGATGCCGATGGCTTTCGCGCCGAATGCATCGCGGCTCGCCGGGACGGCTTCACCGGTAAGATGGCGATCCATCCCGCGCAGGTCCCGGTCATCAACGAGGTCTTCGCTCCAGCGCCTGAGGAGGTCGCCAAGGCCGAGGCCATCATCGCCCTGTTCGCGGCCAATCCGGGCGTGGGCGTGATCGGGCTCAACGGCGAGATGCTCGATCGCCCCCATCTTGTCAGGGCACAGCGCCTGAAGGCGCGGGCTGAGAAGCTGGGTCGATGAACCCCGGAAACCGATTCTGAAGAATCGGTTTCCCAGGTTCGATCAGGGAACGCGGATCTGGCGGCAGTTGCGCTGTGTCGAGGACAGGCAATCCTGCGCCTTCCGCGCGCGATCGAGTCCGAAGAGCAGCCAGATTCCGGCGCCAAGCAGCAGAAGCGTGGCGATGATCGCAAGCAGATTGACGGTCATTCGCCAGTCGTCATCCTCGTCCGGCGGCCGCGGCACGGGCCCTGCTCAGCCGCCGGTCGGGCGGATGATCGAGAACAGGTGGTCGACCTCGGCATAGTCCGCATAGCCGCAGCGGGCGATCGGATGGGCCGCCGCCGTGTCGAAACGTCCGTCCCGGACATAGGCGTCATCCATGAAGATCCCGACGACCTGACCCAGCACCATCCAGCGCGGCACCGGCTTGTCGTCGAGATCCTTGAGCTGCTGGATGGAGAGCAGCTTGCACTCGAGCGCGGCCGGGCTGCCGGCGACACGCGGAGCCTTGACGAATCTTGACTCGGCCATTGCGAGCCCGGAATGCTCGTATTCGCTCGCCCCGCGCGGCAGCGGCGCCGATGTCAGGTTCATCTGCTGCGCCAGTGCCTTGGTGACCAGCGAGCAGGTGAACTCGCCCGTCTCCTCGATGAAGGAAACCGCGTCCTTCTTGTCCTCGGAGGAGAACATCACGATATGCGGCCGCGACGAGACGGCGTTGAAAAAACTGTAGGGCGAGAGATTGATCTCGCCCTTGGCACTCAGCGCCGTGATCCAGCCGATCGGACGCGGCGTCACGATCGCCTTGAACGGGTCGTGCGGCAGGCCGTGGTCCTGGAGCGCGGTCGAGTAGATCATCGGCTCAGGCCCCGTAATGGCTGACGATGTCGGCGAGCACCGGCCGGTCCCGGTCGGCGGGGACGGTTTCGGGCGTTCCGACATGGATGAAGCCTGCCATGCGCTCATCATCAGCGAGGCCGAACGCAGAGAGCACGTCGCGGTCGAACGAAAACCAGTTGGTCAGCCAGGAAGCACCGAAACCCATCGCGTGAGCAGCCACGAGGATGTTCATGCAGACGGCCCCGGCGGAAAGCTCCTGCTCCCATTCCGGAATTTTGACATGAGGCCGCGCACGCGAGACCACGCCGATGATCAGCGGCGCATGGGTCAGGCGCTTCCGCTCGAACGCCACCTTCTCGTCGTCGGCATCAGGATTCCTGGCGCGAAACACCTTTGCGACCACATCGGCAGCCGTCTCGCGGGCAGCGCCCTCGAACAGAACGAAGCGCCACGGCGCAAGCTTGCCGTGATCGGGCACACGCGTGCCAATGGTCAATAGGTCGCGGAGTTGGTCGGCGCTGGGGCCGGGAGCAGACAGGAATTGCGGCGGCACCGAACGGCGCAGCTTGAGCAGGGCGAGCGTATCGGTCATGAGACTTCCGGGCGAGAGAAACGGCCGGCAGAGCCTATGGGGCCGCCAGCGCTATTGGCATCTGAACTAGTGGTTTGCCATGAAGAGGACAAGCAAGCCTGCTCAGACGCGGGCGCAAGGGCGTCAAGGACCATGAGCATGTTTGAATTGGATCGTTTCCAGAGACGGGCCCCGACCAGCGCGCCGTGCGCGCGAATGCTCGCGCGCCTGTCATCGGCTGCCCTCGCGCTGCTCCTCTCCCTAACGGCTGCGATCGCACAGATCGTTCCGCTGTCACCCTCGCCACCGAATATCCCGGAGATCTCCCCCCCGCCGGCGCCGGGAAGCACCGCGACGGTCGGCTCGGCCAATCTCAGCGCCAGCGCGCAATTCGCTAATGACCGCAAGCCGATCCGCTCCGGCCTCGTCTGGCGCGTCCTCGTCGAGTCCGTCGACGGCTCGCCGCCACGCATCGTCGCCCGCTCGAATGATGCGGAACCGGTGTTCTCCCTCGAGCCTGGCTCCTATGTGCTGCACGCGGCCTATGGCTTCGCCAGCGGCACCAAGCGGGTGGTGCTCGGCCCGCAAGGAACGCGCGAACAGATTCCGATCAGCGCCGGCGGCCTCACCCTCGCAGGCTCGATCGGCGAGACACCGATCCAGGCGGCGCAGCTTTCATTCTCGATCTTCGTGCCGTTGCAGGGGAACTCGGAAGGTCGCCTCGTCGGCAATGTCAAGGCAGGCGAGCTGATCCGCTTGCCTGAAGGCACCTATCACGTGGTCTCGACTTACGGCGATTCCAACGCGATCCAGCGCGCGGATGTGACCGTGGAATCGGGGAAGGTCACCGACGCCACCCTGCACCACCGGGCCGCGCGGGTAACGCTGAAGCTCGTCGCGTCTCCCGGCGGCGAGGCCTTCGCCGGCACCGCCTTCAGCGTGCTTACACCCGGCGGCGACGTCATTCGCGAAGCCATCGGTGCCTTCCCGCAAGTGATCCTGGCCGAAGGCGACTACGTGCTGATTGCACGTCAGGAAGGCCAGATCTTCTCGAAGGACTTCAAGGTCGAGAGCGGACTCGATCGCGATATCGAGGTCATCGCCACGAAGTGAACCCGTCCTCCGCCGGGAGGACCGCAGCCGCAATGCTCAGTTGCTGGCGCTGGGAGCTTCCGCGAGGCCGAGCTTGGCCCCTGTCAGCTCGGCGGCAATCCCGTCCGCGATTCTGACGGCGAGGCAGCGATAGCCCGCATCGACCATATGGAGCCCGTCCATGCCAACGAGTTCCTCGGCCGTGAACTGCTTTGATCTCGCCCAGCTCTTCATGATGCCGTAGCGCGGGAACACCGCAGCACCCTGCTCCTCCGCGACCTTTGCCAGGACAGCCCGGTAGTCGTCATATTTCGGATAGCGCTCTTCGCGCGGCAGCCAAGGCAGATCGATCAGGACGGTGTCGACATCGGCATCGCGGAGCTTGCGAATTCCCTTCCGCAGGATTTTCGCCAGCTTCTCCTCGCCGATGTCGCGGACGGCGTCGTTGACCGCCGTCTGCCAGATCACCAGCGCCGGCTTCTCTTCCAGGACCTCAGTGTCTATCCGCTGCAGCATGTCATAGGCCGACTGGCCGCCAACACCCTTGTTGACGACCTTGACCTCGGCCTCGGGCAGCCGGCGCTTGAGCTCGGCCTCGAGAACCGCGGGGTAACTGTGGCTGATCTCGCTTGCCCCGGCTCCGGCGGTGGCCGACGAACCGAGCGCAACGATGGTGAGCTTGCCTGTGTCCCGAAGAACCCGCTTGGCGGCCGGCAGCATCGGTTGGAAGGGAAACTGGGCTGCTCCCGAACGGCAGCGCAGATCGGCCCGACCGGCAAGCGTCAGGGGCCCGGCCTGAACGGAACTGGTGACAAGTGCGGTCGTCAGGATTGCGGCGCAGAACTGTGCAGCCCGGAAGCCGGCTTCTCTGCGGAACCACGGAGCGCGTTGGACTGATACCACGACAGGAAATTTCCTAGCACTGTCAGTATCGTAATGCCACCGAGACAAACCAGCAACTGAATGCTCAAGGCGAAATAGGTTTCCGCCAGAATGATCTGTCCGATAATCGCGAGGACGATACCGGTGCAAAAGATCTCAAGGGAATGCCGGCCCAATACTGCAAGTCGCCGCCCAACCACTCCGCAAACCAGCGCCGACTGCGCCGGCACGAAACGCACGAAGAGCCAGGTGAGAGCCGCCAGATGCAGCAGGCGGGTCCAGGCCAGATTGGTCTTGTCACTGCCGATCTGCAGGTTCTCGATCCATTCGTTCAAGGCGGTAATGCCAAACGGATTTCCCGCTGAAACCTTGATGATCAGGGCGAGCCCGACAACAGCAAATGCGAGGGCATCGATGATGGCTGACCTCGGCATGACGACGCCCATCTGCACACCGCGGCCGACCACCACGCCGAGCGTGAAGACGAGCTGCCAGGCGAAGGGATTGAAGAACCAGCCCGGCGTACCCGTATTCGGCAGATTCACCTCGAAAGTGACCGCGACCTGCCAGATCAACACCGAACCCAGGAGCGCCAGCGCAGGATTGAAGCGCACGGCCCGATAGATCAGCGGAAAGGCGGCCAGCAGCACGATATAGAGCGGCAGGATGTCGAGATAATTCGGCTGGTAGGTCAGCGTCAGCGCATCGACCAGTGCCGAGAGCGTGTCGTTGAAGAAGGGCTGGATATTGATCGCCTCGATATAGAGCGGGTTCTGGGTGGTCGTTACAGCCCGCGCCACAACCCCGCAGACGATCACGAAAACTGCGATATGGGCGATGTAGAGCGTCCAGATACGGCCGCCGATACGGAGCGCTCCCATGCCGAGACCACGGCGCTCGATGACCGAGCCATAGGCGAGCGTGGCCGAGACGCCAGCCAGGAGAACAAAGATGTCGGCCGCATCCGAGAAGCCGAAATTATGCGGCATCACGGCAGCAACGACGTTTCCCGGCATGTGATTGATGAAGATGACCAGCAGGGCGAGCCCGCGGACGGCATCGATCCGCATGTCGCGTCCCACCGGTCTCGCAGCCAGCGCACCCGCGCCGCGAAGAAGGTAGTGCCCGAAGGACGGGAAATGCGACACCAGCAGCTTCTCCGGAACGCGAGGAACACGGCCATCGGTGTTTCAGGCCAACCACCCGGACCGCCAAGGCCGGGCCAAGCATGAACAGAGTCTGCTGATTCCGTTCATCTCACGTTCATATAACGCTATCGATGCGGCCGCCATGGGGAAGCGGGATCACATCTATGTGTCTCCGGAATATGCGCGGAAGATGGCAGCCGTCGCGTGCCTGCTGGAAAGCCGGCGGATCGATCAATCACGACTCCGCGACCGAGCGGGGCTTCGCCGTGAACGCCTTGATTCTATTGATATTCGAACGCGGCCTCGCATTGCCCCAAGGCAATGCCGACGCGAGCCAGCCCTAGAAGGGTGGCTCGGCGTGGACCAGTCTGCCGTCGATCAGCAGCCGCTTGATCGCAGAACTGCCCGAGGGTGCGACGGCCGCAACGACTTCCAGCCTGCTGCGTTCCGTGCGCTCGATCGCGAGCCCGGTCCCTTGCGGCACGAAGTAGCTCTCGAGCCCATAGGCGACACGCATTCCGTTGCGGGTTCGTGAGCAATCAACGGTCCCGTTCTCCGCTCGCGGGCACACGCCAGTGGTGAGCACATGGCCCTCGATCACCACATCCGACCCGCTTGTCGGCGGCCTGATCTTGTAGGCTCCGACCGGCCGGGCGAAGCCATCGGTGCCAGGGGTGAGCTGCACATGGATGGGATCGCCGCGGCTGAAGTCGCGGTCCCCCTGGAGGCCGGCAAGATCGAGCGTGCTGATATCGTAATTCAAGATGACGTAATCACCTCGAAACAGGTCACGCGGATCGACTGGCGCCGTCCTCAACCTCACCTCGCTGCCGGAACGCAGGATGCGGGCTCGGCCTTCGACGAGCATCCCGATCGCGCCGCAGAGCACGATCATCGAGACGAGGGCCCGCAAGGTCGCCGGCACCCGGGCAACGATCCGGTCGGCGACGAGCGCGCCCATCACGCCACCTCCCCCACCGGCCGGGCAAGGCGCGCGAAGAGCCGTCGCGCACCACTGGCAAGCAGCAGCAGCACCGCGCCTGCGATCAGGAAGAACAGCGACTGGTCGAGCAGGCTGCYGATGGTCTGCCAAAGCAGGATCAGGATGGCGACACCGAACAATGCCGCACCGGCAACGACCAGACGCCGGACTCCGCCGATCGCTCCGGCGGCAATCAACCCCACGGCGCTCGCAAGGACGAGGCTCGCCACCACGACCTTGCCGGACAGGCGCATCGCACCACCCATCCAGAAGATCGTCGGCACCAAAAGTGCAAACAGGAGAGCGATGCCCAGAGGAACAGCAAAACGCCGCTCGCGCGCCAACGCAACGAAGGCGCACACGCCAGGGACAACGACGGCATAGGCGAGATAGACTGGCCAGCTCGCGTGCCCGCCCCGCGACCAGCTGGAATCGAGGATGCGGATCAGCTCAACATTGAGCACCACCATCAGCCCGAGCAGCCCCCAGGGCAGGCAGGCGCTCAGAAGAGTCGGCCCGCCGCGATCCAGCGCCACCGCACCGAGCACGATATAGGAGGTCGAGAGCGCGAGCCCATAGGCCAGGAGCCAGTAGTCGAAGGAGCCACGCAGCCAGTCACCGGGCACGAGCGCCAGCCAGCACGCGAGCGAGAGGACGGCGACATGATGCACGAGCCGGGCCCGGCGCCCCAATGCCAACCACAGCGCCGGCAGATAGCCGAGCAGGAAATAGAACTGGAGCGAGCCGCCGCTATCCTGCCAGCGCCCCCAGCTCCAGCTTGCCAGAGCGATGAACGCAACGATCAGAGCACCGTCCGAGCGCTGCAGAAACGCGACGGCCAATGCGCCGAGCGCGATCAGGAGCGCCCCCCCCGGCCAATCCGTCGGCAAATGATACATCTGGCCGACCAGAGCGACACCGGCGGCAAAACAGAGGACACCGCAGGTCGAGGCGGCATCGGCACCAAGCTTGGAACCTCGGATCTCGAGGCTGGCTGAAATCCCGAGAGCGACCACGATACTGGCCAGGATCATTGCCAGCTTCGTCAGCCGCGGAATCTCCTCCCAGTTCGCCGCGACGAAGGCTGCAACGCTTGCCGCGATGAGCAACCCGCCCAGCATTCCGAGCAGCCCCGGAAGCCGAAAGCCCCCGTCGCGCCGCAGCGAGCCACGAATTGCGGTCGCACTGTCGGAGCTGACAAGCCCCTCAGCGACCCAGCGACTCAAATCGGCTTCGAGCCGCTTGCGATAAGATCCCGTCAGCATCCCCGGCACTCTGGCATGCGGGGCCCGGATTTGGCGAGCCCCGCATGAACGAGCGTCTTCAGGATGCTACCATCTCGGCCTTGCGGCGAACCAGATCCGGAGGCATCGCCTCGGTCGTGAAGGCCACGAGTGCCTCGTCCAGGCTCATCACCGTCTGCTGCTGGCTGCCGAGACGGCGCACGGTCACCGTGCGCTCCTCGGCCTCGCGCTTGCCGACGGCCAGAATCACCGGGACCTTGGCAAGCGAGTGCTCCCGCACCTTGTAGCTGATCTTCTCGTTGCGAAGATCGGCACGTGCCCTGAGACCCTGGTTCATACAGGCAATCGTGACCTGCTCGGCATAGGCATCGGCCTCTGAGGTGATCGGACAGACCAGGATCTGTTCCGGCGCGAGCCAGAGCGGAAAATGGCCGGCATGATGTTCGATCAGGATGCCGGTGAAGCGCTCCAGCGAACCGCAGATCGCGCGGTGCACCATGCTCGGCGTCTTCTTCTCGCCATCGGAGCCGATATAGAAGGCGCCGAAGCGCTCCGGCAGGTTGAAGTCGACCTGCGTCGTGCCGCACTGCCAGTCGCGCCCGATCGCATCGCGAAGGACATACTCGAACTTGGGGCCGTAGAAGGCGCCCTCACCCGGATTGATCTCCGTCTTGATCCGGTTGCCGGATTGCCGGGCGATCAGATCCAGCACCTTCGTCATCACGTCTTCGGCGTGGTCCCACATCGCATCGGTACCGACGCGCTTCTCCGGACGGGTCGAAAGCTTGATGACCAGATCGTCGGTAAAGCCGAAATCGGCATAGACCGAGAGGATCAGGTCATTGATCTTCAGACACTCCGCCGCCAGGTCGTTTTCAGCGCAGAAGATGTGCGCGTCGTCCTGCGTGAAGCCGCGCACACGCATCAGCCCATGCAGCGCGCCAGAGGGCTCATAGCGATGGACCGCGCCGAACTCGGCGAGCCGGATCGGCAGGTCGCGATAGCTCTTGAGCCCATGCTTGAAGATCTGGACATGGCCGGGGCAGTTCATCGGCTTCAGCGCGAACATGCGCTGGTCCTTCTCCGGATCATTCGGATGCTCGAGCGCGCCGGCCGATTTCACCGCGAACATGTTGTCCTGATACCAGCCCCAGTGGCCTGAGGTTTCCCAGAGCGACTTGTCGAGGATCTGCGGCGCATTGACCTCCTCGTAATCGGCGGCGAGCCGCCGGCGCATATAGGCGATGATCTCCTGGAACAGGCGCCAGCCCTTCGAGTGCCAGAAGACGACGCCCGGCCCTTCCTCCTGGAAATGGAACAGGTCCATTTCCCGGCCGAGCTTGCGGTGGTCGCGCTTCTCCGCCTCCTCGATCTGCTTGAGATGCGCGTCGAGCTCCTCCTGCTTGGCGAAGGCGGTGCCGTAGATCCGCGTCAGCATCGGATTGTTGCTGTCACCGCGCCAATAGGCGCCAGCCACCTTCATCAGTTTGAAGGCGTTGCCGACCTTGCCGACCGAGGTCATGTGCGGCCCGCGGCAGAGGTCGATCCAGTCACCCTGAGCGTACATCTTCAGGGTCTGGTCTTCCGGGATCGCATCGACGAGCTCGACCTTGAAGGCCTCACCCTTGTCGCGGAAGAATTGCTTGGCCCTGTCGCGGCTCCACTCTTCCTTGGTGAAGGCTTTGTCGCGCGCAATGATCTCGCGCATCTTCTTCTCGATCGGCGCGAAATCCTCTGGAGAGAACGGCTCGTTCCGGAAAAAATCGTAGAAGAAGCCGTTCTCGATCACCGGGCCGATGGTGACCTGCGTGCCGGGATAGAGTTCCTGCACGGCTTCGGCGAGCACGTGGGCGCAATCATGGCGGATCAGCTCGAGCGCGCGCGGATCCTCGCGGTTGAGGAACTCGATCTTCGCATCGCGGTCGATTGCATCGCCGAGATCGACGACGGTGYCGTCGAGCGCCATGGCGACGGTGCGCTTCAGCAGAGAGGGGGAAATGCCGCCGGCAATCTCCTTTCCGGTGATGCCGGAAGGAAACTCGCGCGTGGCGCCATCAGGAAAGGTCAGGGAGATCGTCATCGATCGCGCTCCTGCTCACTCGGGGAAACGAACCCCGTAAGCCAAGGCCGGATACTGTTCGGGGAAACGCGTGAAGACCCGCATCCGGTTCAAGGGCTTCACGCTTTGCGAAGCGCCGAGTGGGATCGAGCCGATTTCGCCCGCCTCGCCTATACCAGCCGGCAGCCGCAGGCAATCGATGTAGCAGGATCACTCGTCGAGCGGAGGCGGGGCATTCACGCCGCGCCAGCGACCATAGGACCAGGGCCGGTACCAGGCGGAGTTCGGCGGCAATTCCTCGCAGACGAGATCGATGCCGCTGGTGCCGAGCGGCGTACAGCGGCAGATCCGCGCGGCACCGATCCAGCCACCGCGCCAGAGCCCGAAGCGCTGGATCGCCTCATCCGTGTAACTCGAGCAGCTCGGCCAATGCCGGCATTGGCGTCCAATCAGCATCGAGATGCTCAGCTGGTAACCGCGGATCAACCAATGCGCGCCAGAACGTGGTGCACGCGCAAAAAGACGTGACAACACGCGCACCGATGTCATTTCATCATTCTTCGTCATTACCTGTTTCATTTTGAGATTCGCTCATGCTTTGCTCCGCTCCGCGATCGGCCTCCCGTTTCCGCATTGGCGCGACCTCCATTCTGGTTCCCGCTGCCTTGCTTTTGTCGCTGACACCAGCGCCTGCCCAGCAGCGGAACAGCCTCCTCTGGCTTGAGCCCGGCAAGATCGATGTCGCCAAGATCATCGGCCTGCCCCCGGCAATGAACTCGCCCGAGCACAGGAAGGAGTTCGAAGAGGTTCTTCAGATCACGCTGAATCGGACGCCGGAGCGCGAGAAAGCCGCGATCGCGGATCAATATCAGACGCTCAATCGCTTTCTCGAAGGCATGGGAATCGACGCCCACCTCTCCGAGCACCGCGAGGTTCGCCTGCTTTTTCGCGAAGCGAATATCGAACTCGGCATCGTGCTCCTCAGCGTGCGCCGCCTGACGTCGCGGACGCGGCCCTTTGCGATGTGGAACAAGGTCAGGGTCAAGCCCTGCCCCGGCGGCAGGCCGGAAGGGACCTCCTTCCCCGCCGGCCATGCCGCGACTGCCGCACTCTATGCCGCACTGCTCAGCGATGCTGCCCCGGAGCTGAAGGACAAGTTCACGGAGCGCGTCACAAGCTATGGCGAGAGCCGGCTGGTTTGCGGCTTCCATTATGCCGGCGACCTCGTGGCGGGCGAGAAGGTCGGCCGACACGTTGCCGATGCGCTTCTGGCGGACCGAGCCTTCAGGCAGCGCTTCGACGAAACACGTCCCGAAATCCGAAAGTCGCTGGGGCTCACCTGAGCGCCGCAACCTTGGCTGCCGGCGCCGCGGCCTCGCGCGCCGCCTCGATCTGACCGATCGCGTCGACCACGGCATCGAAGGTCAGCATGGTCGAGGCATGGCGTGCCTTATAGTCGCGCACCGGCACCAGAACGGCGAGATCGCTCCACTTGCCCGCGGGCGGCTCGGCATTCTCCTTCAGGATCGCACGCGCCTGCTCGCGAACCGCGCGAAGTTCGCCGGCCGTGGACCCGATGACCTGGCGCGCCATGATCGAGGAGGACGCCTGCCCAAGCGCGCAGGCTTTGACGTCATGCCCGAAGCCGGTGACGACATCGCCGTCCATCGTCAGATCGACGGTGACGGTGGAGCCGCACAGCCTGGAATGCGCGGTCGCAGTCGCGTCCGGCGTCGGCAATCGCTCGAGCAGCGGGATGTTTCCTGCCAGTTCCAGGATGCGTTTGTTGTAGACGTCGCTCAGCATGACTTGGTCCTCGCCGGCTCTGGAATGACCGGCGCGCGGTTCCAATATAGGGTGGAACGCCTGCGTGCGGGAGATGGGTGGCGCCCGATGATGCCGCAGGAGCAGAACTTGTCGCAATTCTTACGAGGCGACGCGATGTCACGGCGACCCGCCGAATCTGCATCGCTAGGCCTTGGGACACGAACCGTAACGGGAGGCACCACATGATCCCTGTGGTTAAGTCCTTGTCCGTCGAGAGGGCTCTCAGCCCCTCCGCTGACAAGTTTCCAGCCAGGCGTCCGACCCAGGAGCAGGCCGAGGAGGCTGTGCGTACCCTCCTTCTGTGGGCGGGCGACGACCCCTCCCGCGAAGGCCTGCTTGAAACGCCGCAGCGCGTCGCCAAGGCCTACAAGGAATTCTACAGGGGCTACTCCGAAAATCCCGACGAGATCCTCGACCGGGTCTTCGAGGAGGTCGACAACTATCAGGACATGGTCCTCGTCCGCGACATCCCGTTCCATTCGCATTGCGAGCACCACATGGTGCCTTTCGTCGGCAAGGCGCATATCGGCTACTACCCCGCGAAGGGCGTTGTCGGCCTGTCGAAGCTGGCCCGCATCGTCGATGTCTACGCTCGGCGCCTCCAGACCCAGGAGGCCATGACGGCGCAGATTGCCCGGATCATCGACAAGGCGCTCGAACCGCGCGGCGTCGCCGTTCTGGTGGAGGCCGAGCACATGTGCATGTCGATGCGGGGCGTGCTGAAGCAAGGCTCATCGACGCTGACCACGCAATATACCGGCGTGTTCAAGGACCCTGCCGAACAGGTCCGCTTCTTCACCATGGTCAAGTCACCTGGCCTGTAGGATTGGCGCGACGCGGCATTGGCGATAACCACCGCCACCATGATAAGGGGCGCCTCGCGAGATGCGCCCTGTCCTGCTGCGGAGCCGCCAATGTCCAGCTTCCCCGTTTTGTCCGACAAGCATGCGCTCGAGGAAGGCACGACGCTGGCGCCGCGCTTCGACACCAGCGGCCTCGTCACCTGCGTGACGACCGACGCCGAGACGGGCGAACTCCTGATGGTCGCCCATATGAACGCCGAAGCCCTTCAACGCAGCATCGCGACGGGGGAAGCCTGGTACTGGTCGCGCTCGCGCAAGGAGCTCTGGCACAAGGGCGCCACCTCCGGACAGGTCCAGACCATCCTCGAGATGCGCGTCGACTGCKACCAGGATGCCATTTGGCTGAAGGTGAAGGTCGCGGGCGATGGCGGGTGCTGCCACACGGGCCGGCACTCGTGCTTTTACCGGGTGAAGCCGCTGCGCGATGCCGCAGTCGAACCTCTCACCTTGCTCGCCACGTGATGCAGGGCCGCGTTGGCAATCCTTTCACCAATCTAACATTTTTCTGTCAAATCCGCTTGTTAGGCGCAACCGTCGCGCGTGTGATTCAGGTTCTCCTCACTTTCTCGCGAGACGATGATCCACCCGCGGAGGGTCGGGATCATGTTATGGGATGGTATTGCTCGACGGGCCTTTGGAATGGGCGGCGGCGTGGCCTCTATGAATGACCTTAGTATCGAACCGCTGCTGCGGCGCAGCAGCAGACCAAGGATCGGCCTTGCTCTCGGTGGTGGAGCTGCGCGCGGCTGGGCCCATATCGGCGTAATCGAGGTCCTGACGGAAGCGGGCTTCGCCCCCGATGTCATTGCCGGAACATCGATCGGCGCCGTGGTCGGCGGCTGCTTTTCCGCGGGAAAGCTGCCGGCGCTGACCGAATTCGCGATGGGCCTGACCAAGCGCCGTGTCGTCGGACTGATGGACTTCCACATCGGTGGCGCGGGCCTCATCTCCGGTGGCCGCCTGAAGCGCCTGCTTGAACGCGACCTTGTCGGCATCCGCATCGAGGCCCTGCCGCAGCGCTTCGTCGCAGTGGCGACAGAACTCGGCACGGGCCACGAAATCTGGCTGACCCATGGCCCACTCGTCGAGGCCCTGCGTGCCTCCTACGCGCTGCCCGGCGTCTTCGATCCGGTGAAGCTCGGCGGGCGCTGGTTGATGGACGGCGCCCTGGTCAACCCTGTGCCAGTCACCGCCGCACGCGCGCTTGGCGCCGATGTCGTGATCTGCGTCAACCTCAACAGCGACCTCTCGGGACGCGGCACCACCATCCAGAACCACAGCTCGGATCCGGACCCCGAATCCCTGCCCGAGCTCGACATTCGCCCGACTTCGCGCTGGCTGGACGGCATCAGCGGTGCGGCACGGCGCATGCGCGGTTTCCTTGGCCGCGCCAGCAACGATCAGCCCGGGCTCGCCGGCGTGATGGTCGATGCCTTCAACATCACCCAGGATCGCATCTCGCGCTCGCGGCTGGCCGGCGATCCGCCCGACGTCATGATCGGGCCCAAGCTCGCCAAGGTCGGCCTGTTCGATTTCCATCGGGCCGATGAGGCCATGGAACTCGGCCGCGTCGCCGCACGGCGCGCGCTCGACGAGATCGCGGCCATGGTCGCGAGCAATCACATCGCGGCCGACTGATCCGGGCTGCTCGCTCTGCAGGGCAGACCGGCCTCAGGCCATCGCGATGTAATCCCGCATGGCCCGGCTCTCGGCCTCGATCTCGGCGACACGGTGCTTCACGACGTCCCCGATCGAGACGATCCCCGTGACCCGCCCGTTCTCAAGCACCGGAACATGGCGGAAGCGGCCCACCGTCATCAGCTCCATCAACTCATCAACGCTGGTCTCATGGCGGCAGGTAACGACCTTGGCCGTCATGATCCGCGAGACCGGGCTCTCCAATGCGGCCGTCCCGGTTTCGGCAAGAGCGCGGATGATGTCTCTTTCGGACAGGATTCCGAGCAAGCTGCCGTCGGCGCCAGCGACCACGACTGCGCCGATACGCTTCTCGCCAAGCGTGCGGATTGCCTCGGCGAGCGTACGATGCGGCTGCACCGAGATGACATCGTGCCCCTTGTTACCGAGAATCTGCGCGACGTTCATGAACGCGTTCCTCCTGTTTGGCGCACCATCGCCCTGGCGCGCGAAATCAACGGGAGCGTTGCCCGGCCGATGACGGGTCAAGTCGCCAAAGAGGCCGTCGCAAGCCCTTCGCAGAACCGGGAGTGTGGGCGAAGACCGGGGCGACGGCAAGGCGAATGGCGCGAAGCCGCGGGCAGATTGGCGGCTTCGGGCCCCCTCAGCGCCGTACCGCGCCGCGATCGAGCAGCGGGAACAGCAGCAGTCCGACGAGAAAGCCGCCGATATGCGCCTCCCAGGCAATGCTGGTGTCCTCGCCCAGGATCGGAACCAGCCCGGCGCCGAACAGGAAATTCGTGGCGAACCAGATCACGATGAAGATCAGGGCGCGCGGATTGCGCCAGAGCTGCCCGAAAGGCTCGGCAGGAATCGAGCGCACCACGGCGTCATCCGCCAATCCACCAAAGCGCAAGCCAGGTGCGAAGACGAAGCGGATCGCAGCGGCAGTCGCCCCTGAAACAGCCGCCGAGGCGCCAACCAAAGGCAGCACATCGAGATCGCGTGACCACCAGTGCAGCAGAGCGCCGCCGATCGTCGAAAGCGCCATCAGATTGAGAAAGCGCCCGGTTCCGAGGCGGCGCGCCACCGGACTGCCAAAGGCCGCAAGCCAGACGACATTTGATAGCAGATGCACCCAGGAGCCGTGCAGCAGACCATAGGTGAGCAAGGTCCAGAGGCGTGGGCCGCCATCGGCAATCAGCAACCGCACAAGCTGCAACCGGTCCGCCAGATCCTGCCCGGCCATCCTTTGCGTCAACTCGGCGAGCATGTCCTGAGCACGGCTGGGGTCGAGCCAGAGGCTCAGCCGCGCCGGCACGAAAGCGAGCCAGGACATCAGGACGAAGTCGTCATATTCCGACAGCACGGAGCGCCCGGCCTGGATCAGCGCGAGTGCGGCGATCAGCCAGACGACGGCGGATGGCAGGTTCAGGATCGGTTCGCGCTCTGGCGGGGCCGACGGGCCGGCAGGAATCTGGGACATGCTACGCAACCCTTGCCGAAGCTGCACCTGCGACGCAAGCCGGCCGATGCTTCCTTTTGCGCGGGCCCAATGAAAAAGGGGAGAGCCACCGGCCCTCCCCCTTCTCGGCTGTGGCCCTGCCGCTGCGCGAAGCATCGGCAGCACGGTCACGCCCCCCATTCACCCCGAATGACCCCAGGGCCCACCTCGCGGCCGGCCCTCGAATTGGCTTGCATTTGATAAGCATTTTAACGGGTTATCCACAATGCTAAGATTTCGTTAACCCTAACGAGCCTGCGCCCGTCGTCCTGTCCGCCCCCCATGGCAAGACGGCATGCCCACTGCGTCTCGCGATTCGGCAGGGACCGAAACGTCCCGCGCTCTGACGAATATGTGTCCTTACGACACGTATTCGGACTTGCGGCGTACGCAGACAGGACAGGATGTCAGAATGAAAAACATGAGCACCCGCCTTGTGTTCGATTACTGGGACGTGCTGCGCGGCGAGCGTTCCGCGCCGGAACGGGGCGAGATCGAGCCAGGTGCGCTGCGTCATGCCCTCGCCGACACGTTCGTTCTCGAGAATGAGCCGATCGGGCCCGTCTTTCGGCTGGCCGGCACGCGGCTCTGTGCGCTCTTCGGCAGCGAACTGCGCGGACGCGCCTTTGCCGCACTCTGGCCGGACGTGGAAGCCCAGGGCGAAATGCGCCGCCTCGTGCAAACCGTGATGGATGAATCCGCCGGCGCCGTCGCTGGCCTCTCGGCCGAGACCATGAACGGCTCTCCGGTCTATCTCGAACTGCTGTTGCTGCCGCTGCGCTATCGCGGTCGGACCCATGCACGCGTTCTCGGGGCGCTCTCGCCCGCCCTGACGCCGGAATGGCTTGGGCTCGACACCTTGGCCTCCATGCGCATGATCTCGCTCCGGATGCTGTGGCCGTCGGCCCATAGCCAGCGTGCGCCTGAACCCGTTGCACGCGTCATGCCGCCAAAATTCCTGGTCCTTCCGGGCGGCAGAAACTGAAGATCTAACGTATCGTTAACCCTCCCGCCGCTAGGGTCGGCCCAAATCAGGCTGATCCGATGCTTAGTGCGCAGCACACCTCCCGTCCGGCCATCCGCCCTGTCGAGCGCAGGCGGCATCAGCGTATGAAGGTTGTGCTGCTCGGACGCTACATGCTTCCGAACCGCATGGAATACCCTTGCCAGACGGTCGACATCTCCCCGGGCGGCCTGCATCTCGTCGCTCCCGCCAAGGCTCATCCCGGCGAGCGGGTCATCGTCTATCTCGAACATCTCGGGCGTATTGAGGGCATTGCCGTCCGCACCACGCTGGAAGGCTTCGCGATGACCATCACCGCGACCAGCCGCAAGCGCGAGAAATTCACCGCCCAGCTGACATGGCTGGCCAATCGCGATGAACTGGGACTGCCGGAGGATCGGCGTCACGAGCGCATCATTCCGCGCAACCCCCGCTCGATGCTGACGCTCGATGACGGATCGGAGCACGTCGTGCGGGTGATCGACATCTCGTTGTCGGGCGTCGCCTTTTCAACCGAGCATCAACTACCGATCAACACGCCGGTCAAGATCGGCGGCACGGCAGCCAAGGTCGTGCGCCGGTTCGATGGCGGCTACGCGGCGGAGTTCCGCTTCCCGCTCTCTGCCGATGTGCTCGACGAGAATCTCGAGCTCTGATCCGGGCGGGCCATCGCCCCCTCTCCCTTTCAAGACATCGTCTCATGCCTGACGCCCGGGCGTCAGCGCGGTCTGGCTGTTTCGGGACCTAGGCCGGGGTGTCAGCCCGTCGATGTCTCAACGTGCGGCGTCGGGGCGACGCGCTGAAATCCAAGCGCCATGCCGGAGCGCCCCCCACATGGGCTCGTCTACGGATTCCGGCCGTACGCCTCGCCTCAGCGGAGTGTGACATGAGGGACGGCTCGCTGCCCTCAGTCGGGGGCGCGCCTCGTCGCGTTTCCCCACAGCGTTAATGAAACCTGCCCACAACATTCAGACCTGCCACAGTTAACGAATCGAGAACGCAGCGCTCACATTTCTTACTTCGGCATTTGGCGTTGATTTATACTGTCAGATGATCCGAATACGGAGCGCCTGATTACATAAAATTGCTTGTTTCCATTTCAAGCGACATCCATCTGCCTCACGCATCGTCTGCCCCAGGGACAGGAAAGGGGACGACATGCTTTCTATTCATCGGGGTACAGTTCTGGCTGCGCTGATCGCAGTTGCTGGAATTTCATCGGTTCAGGCCCAACAGGTTGCCGCTCTACCGGCCGCCGCCATGCCGATTGCAGCTTCGGGCGATGCCCGGGCGCCTTATGCCTGGACGGATTTCTGCAAGCGCAATCCGGTCGAATGCGCGGTCAATACTCAGGAGCCCGAGCGTGTCGAGATGACGCCAAAGCTCTGGAAGACGATTATTGCTCTCAACAACAAGACAAATCGGGAGATCGAAGCGATCACGGACCAGGATCACTGGGGCGTCGTCGATCGCTGGGACATCCCGACCGACGGCAAGGGCGACTGCGAGGATTACGCCCTGCTCAAGCGCAAGCGTCTTGCCGAAGCCGGCGTGCCCCGTCGCGCCATGCTGATGACGGTAGTGATCGACGAGGAAAACGCCGGCCACGCCGTGCTGATGATCCGCACCGATCGCGGTGACTATGTGCTCGACAACAAGCGCAACGCGATCCTGCCGTGGAGCCAGACCGGCTACGTCTACGTCAAGCGCGAGTCGCAGTATCAGACGGGTTGGACCTCGCTCGGCGGACTCTCGACGCCGACTGTCGCTTCGGCTCGCTGAAGACGAACAAGATTGGCCGCAGCACCAGGCTGCCGCGGCCACATGGACGGCGAGGCTCGGTCACGTCCCCACCCCACCCCGTCCCCAGGCCGGGTTTCGCCATAGGGCCGACGCTTCCCCCCGAGGCGTCGGCCCGTCTCGTTTCCGGCCCTGGCCGGTGCGGTTGGATGATCGGACCAGATATCGTACCCGGACCGAGGATCTGAACTTCTGCGTGTGCGCCGGCCTTCCCGAAAACCGCAATCCGCCCTTCGGGCCRCTGCTTCAGCCGATCTGCTTGAGCCCGACGGCAAACTGCTTCCAGCGCGCGACATAGGCACGGGCCGAGCCTGCAATGCCGGCAATCGCCGCCTCGTCGAGCGTGCGGATGGCGCGGGCGGGAGACCCGACGATCAGCGAGTTCTCCGGAAACTCCTTGCCCTCGGTCACGAGAGCATTGGCGCCGACCAGGCTGTTGCGGCCGATTTTCGCGCCGTTCAGTACCGTCGCGCCCATCCCGATCAGGCTGTTCTCTCCGATGATGCAGCCATGCAGGATCGCCCGGTGGCCGATGGTGCAGCCGGCTCCGACGCGCAGCGGCGAGCCCATATCGGTGTGCAGGACGCAGCCCTCCTGGATATTGCTGCCTTCGCCGATTTCGATCCATTCATTGTCGCCACGCAGCACTGCGCCGAACCAGATTCCGACGCCGGCTGCGAGCTTCACCCTGCCGATCACATGCGCATCGGGCGCAAGCCACCACTGGCCTGCGGCGGGGCATTCGGGGGCAGTCCCGTCGAGCGAATAGAGCGGCATGGGCGGATCATCCTTCTGCAAACCTGCCGCGAGGATTGCAGGTCGGCCGGCCGCCCCGTCAAGCGCCGCCGACGTAATGCAGCAGGTCGAGCACCACGCGCCCCGAGGCGACGCTCCAGAGAGACGCCGCCATGCTCGCCAGCATGACGAAGGCAAAGGGCCGGCCATCGCTGCGGCGGCCCCTCACGGTATTGCGAAGGATGAGAAACGGCGCGCTGAAGACGACGACCGGCACGCTCGCGACCGCGGCCAGCCCTCCCGTCTGCAGCAGTTGAAAATCAGCACGCTTCTCGGTGAACAGCTCGAAGGCGCTCGCCATCAGCCCGGCAAAGGCAAAGCCGATGAACAGGGACTGGAGTGCCTCGACGGCAGCGGGTTCGATACGCAACGTCACGGCTCCGGGCGAGAACGCACCTGCACTGTGCCGCATGGTTTACGAAGTGTGAAGAAATCTCGTTAGCGATGGTTAACCCTTGCGCCGCGCGGCAATCCTCGCGCAATCCACATGGTTTACGGAGCATTAAGGCGCGTCTGATTCAGTCACTGGCACCTGTTATCGAGGTGCTTGGATCTTGACCGCATACCCGCACCATTCGCCCCAACGCGCCGCCGGCCTCACGACCGTGGTCCGCGCACGCCTGAATCGGCCGCCGCCGCCCCCGCCTCGCGCTGATGGCGCGCTCTGGAAAGCGGCCGGCGCGATCCTGCTGGTTGCCGCCGCAGCAACCGGATACGCTCTCTACGGCCATCGCCTGGCGGCAGCTCCTGTGACCCAGCACCAGCCGGCGCGCGTCGGCCAGGTCTCGCTCCTGGTTCCCCAGGATCTGGCCGGCTCCGAACAGGAAGACAGCGAGCGGGTGGTCGGCATGACCCGGCTGCGTCTCGACTGGCCGAGTTTCGGTCCCGTGACCGCCCAAAGCCGACGCAAGCTACTGGTCACGTTGAGCCCGCCCGACAAGGTCAACGAGCCGGCGACACAGCTCTCGGTCTATGCCCGCTTCCTGACTCCGACGGTCTGGTCCAATCCGGGCGGGCTTGTCGTACGCGGGTTCCGCAAGGGCTCACCCTATGAGGGCGACGAGCTCTACGTTTCGGTCCCGGATGGGCGAGGCTTTGCAGCGCGCTGCCCGGTGAACACCGGCCCCGCCCCTCTCGACGAACTCTGCCGCGTCACCTTCCGGCATCGCGGACTTGACGTGAACATCCGCTTCCCGCGCGCCGTCATCGCCGACTGGGAGCTGATGGTCGGCGGCGTCAGGCGCACCATCGATGGGATGATGCGCTGAGCCGCTGATGGCCCTCAGCC
>NZ_JBFTZN010000076.1:0-22245 GCF_056406775.1 Allobosea sp. P1_A7 | reverse complement strand
GACCAGCGCACCGAACAGCGTCAGGATCAGCACCCAGAGCAGCATGGAGCCTTCGTGATTGCCCCAGGTCGACGTCACCTTGTAGATCAGCGGCTGGGCCGAATGCGAATTGGCGACGACGTTCTCGACCGAAAAATCCGAGCGCACATAGGACACGACGAGCGCAATGAAGGAGAAGGCGACCAGCAGGAAGCAGGTCACCGCCGCCGTCGGGCCGACCGAAGCCAAGGCGGCATCCCGCCGCGAGACGCCCCAGAGTGGGACGAGCGCCTGGACGACGGCGACACCCAGCGCCAGCGCGAGCGCGAAATGTCCGATCTCGACGATCATCCTGCCCTCACCGCTGCGGCTTCTGCGCACCGGCGTCGCCGGGCTGCCAATGGCCTTGCTTCTTCAGTGCGTCCGCGACTTCGCGCGGCATGTAGGTTTCGTCATGCTTGGCGAGAACCGAATCCGCTCGGAACCGGCCTGCGGCCTCAAGCACGCCTTCCGTGACGACGCCCTGCCCTTCGCGGAAGAGATCCGGCAGGAGGCCATCATAGCTCACCTGGACAGTGGTCTTGCTGTCGGTAATGGCGAAAGTCACGCGCTGGCCAGGCCCGCGAGACACGGACCCCGTCTCGACGAGGCCGCCGAGCCGCATGCGCGTGCCGGGCTGCAGCCCCTTTTCGGCGATTTCCGTCGGTCCGTAGAAGAAGACGATCGAATCGCGCATGGCGAAGAGCACGAGGCCGGCGGCAAGGCACAGGACTGCGCCTGCCGCTCCGATCAGGGCAAGGCGACGTTGCTTGCGGCTCATCCCGCGGCGCGGCGCCAAGACTCGCGACGGTTCTGTGGCGGTCATGGCGCGGGCTCCCGCAATCCGAGTTCTCCGGCCAGGGCATCAAGCTGGCCAAGCGCCGCACCATCATCGGCGAAGCGCTGGCGGGCCGCGATGATCGCCTCTCGTGCTGCAGGCTTGTCGCCGAGCACGACCTGCGAACGGATCAGTCGCGTCCATTCGGCGAAGGTGCCGCCGCCCATCTTGAGGCGCTCGGCAAGACCATCGACCATGCCCCGGATCGCGAGCTGCTGCTCGCCCGGCGGCAACGCCGCGATCGAGGCGCCGGTGGACGGTGCGGCCTCCAGCCCCTCCAGGCGCAGGCGCACCGTCCCGACCCAGGTCGCATCAGCTGGAGCATCGGCGAGCAGAGCGCGCAGATCCGCAATCGCGCCGGCACTGTCGCCGTCCTGCTCCTTGGCAATCGCCAGGAAGAAGCGGGCCCGGGCATTGCCGCCATCGAGCTTGACCGCTTCGGTCAGGGGCTGGCGCGCTTCAGCCGTCACCACGCCGCCTGCGGCAAGCGCACGCGCCTCGCCAAGGCCGGCCAGCAATTCGGCATTGGCTCCGCCATGCTCCAGCGCCGCCGCGAAGGCCCGCGCCGCCTCGTCGTAACGACCCTGGCGCAAATAGACCGGCGCCACGACGGACCAGCCCCGCGCGTCGCCGGGGTTGGCCGCCAGATGGGCCTCGATGCGGCTGACCGCGAGCGCAAAATCCTGAGAAGGGTCCGATTTCAGCCGCGCCGAGAGCGGCTGATCCGGTCGCTCGGGCGAGCCCTGGGCGCCATAGAGCAGAAGGGCAAAGAGCGGCACGCAGGACAGTGCGATCGCCGAGGCTGCACGCCGCCGACGCAGCGCAGGCTCGCTGTCTCCCGTGGGGACAGCCTCCCCGTCCGCCGCACGCAGCAGCCTGCGCCCGGCCTCGGCGCGTGCAGCGTCCGCCTCGGTGCCGCCGATCAGCCCGCGGCCAAAATCGCGGTCGATCTCGGCAAGCTGGGAGCGATAGAGACTCTTTGCGTCGGTGACCTCGGCAAACGCGTTCGCGTCTCCGCGCCCAAGGGGCCAGAGCAAGGCGAAAACCGCCGCCGCCGTCATTGCCGCAAAGATGATCCAGATCAGCATGTCGCGTTCATAGCCAATCGCTGACGCCGTATCATGTCTGCCGATGGCGACAAAGGGTCACGTCGGCACCGTCAGACCGAAGGAAGCAGCAGGCGCGCCCGCAGGCCACCGAGGCGCGAGCGCTCGAGCGTGAGCTCGCCGCCATAGAGCTTGGCGAGATCGACCACGATCGAGAGCCCGAGGCCGGAGCCCGGCGTCGTCTCGTCGAGCCTACGGCCGCGCTTGAGCACGTCGAGCACGGCCTCGGACGGCAGCCCGGGACCATCATCGTCGATCAGCAGCGCGATCCGCCCCTCTTCGGCTTCGGGGGCCAGGCTCACCTCGACCGTCGAACGCGCCCATTTGAACGCGTTGTCGAGCAGATTGCCGAGCATTTCCTCCAGATCCTGCCGCTCGCCGCGAAAGCGGACATGGGGCGGGACGTGGTGCATGCCGGTGATGCCGCGCCCCTGCGATATCTTGGCGAAGGTGCGGATCAGCGCGTCGAGCGAGGGCGCAACCTCGCTGACGCTGCCGAGCGCGCCGGAGAGTGCAGCCGCCCGTGCGCGGTCGAGATAATACTGCACCTGGTCGCGCATGATCGCCGCCTGGTTCCGCACCGTCTGCGGCAGATGCGGGTCGCTTGCCTCGGCTTCGTTCAGCATCACGCTGAGCGGCGTCTTCAGGGCGTGGGCGAGATTTCCGACCTGAGTCCGGGCCCGTTCCAGGATTTCGCGGTTGGCGTCGATGAGCTGATTGAGCTCGCCAGCCAGTGGCGCAAGATCAGGCGGGTATTTTCCGGCGATCCGGGCGGCCTCGCCGGTTCGCACCGAGCCGACCGCTGTCCCAAGCCTGACGAGGGGGCGCAGGCCGAAGCGAACCTGGATCAAGGTCGAAGCCACGAGCGCGAGCCCGAGCAGCAGGAAGGTCAGCGTCAGCGCCAGGCGGAAATCGCGAATGTCGCCTTCGATCTCGTCGGCGGGGGCCGCGACGCCGACGATGAAGCGGCCATCCTCGCCGACATCGATCTCACGCTCGATGATGCGCAGACCTCTCTCATCCGGACCCGAGACATAGCTCTCACGCAAGCCGCGCGCATTCGGTGTCAGCTGCTGGTCGAGAAGCTTCGGCAACTGCCCGCCGACGAGGGAGCGCGAGGTGCGCACCACGGCCTTCTCGCCGTCGAGCCTGACGATCTGCCAGTACCAGCCCGATAGCGGCAGATCGAAACGCGGCTCGCCGAGATCACCGATCGCCTGGCGTTCGGTTTCCGGCGGCGCGGCGAGATCCGCGACCAGTTCCTTGATGTAGACGCTGAGCCGCTCGTCGAAGCCGCGCTCGGCCGAGCGGCGGTAGAATGTCGTCAGGCCGAACCCGGCGAGCGCCAGCMCCAGCGCGCAGCACACGGCCGCCGACAGGAAGAGGCGAGCGCCGAGCGAATAGCGATGCGATTTGCCCGGCATGGACGGTCGTCAGACCTTGGCAGGCGCAGCGGCGATGTAGCCAAGCCCACGGACGGTCTCGATGATCTCGACGCCGAGCTTCTTGCGGAGGCGGCCGACGAAAACCTCGATGGTGTTGGAGTCCCGGTCGAAATCCTGATCGTAGAGATGCTCGACCAGCTCGGTACGCGAGACGACACGCCCCTGATGATGCATCAGATAGGCCAGCAGTCGGTACTCGTGCGAGGTGAGCTTGACCGGATTGCCGTCGACGACGACCCGGCTGGCGCGTGTGTCGAGCCGCACCGGGCCGCAGGTCAGCTCCGAGGTGGCATGGCCGGCCGCGCGGCGCAGCAGTGCCCGGACGCGGGCCAGCAGCTCCTCGATATGGAACGGCTTGACGACATAGTCGTCGGCGCCCGCATCGAAGCCCGAGACCTTGTCGCTCCAGCGATCCCGTGCGGTCAGGATCAGCACCGGCATGGTCTTCTCGGCTCGGCGCCAGCCCTGGAGCACAGTCACGCCGTCGACCTTCGGCAGGCCGAGATCGAGGATCACTGCGTCATAGGGTTCGGTCTCTCCGAGATAGAGGCCTTCCTCACCGTCGAACGCCTTGTCGACGGCGTAGCCGGCATTCTCCAGCGCGGTCACGATCTGGCGATTGAGGTCCTTGTCGTCCTCGACGACGAGCAGTCTCACGTCGGCTCACTCCTGTCTTGATGTCCCGGGGCCGGATGCCTTCGCCTGAAGGCTGCCGCTCAGCGAATGGTTGAGACCTTGCCGGACTGGCCCTCGAGCGTCACCCGGGCCACGCGACCGTCGCGCTTCAACGTCGTTACAACATAGACGAATTCATCGCCCTGGCGACACAGCCTGATACGGACGACCTCGCCCGGCGCGGCGTTGCGCGCATGCCTGGAGGCCTGGGCCGGCTGGATCACCCGCCCATCCGACACCGCCTCGCGCATCTCGTCCGCCGACAGGCAGGAGATGGGCTCCTGGCTGTCGATCGTGACAATCGGGAGGGGCTGGGCAAGCAGTGTCAGGGCGAAGATCGTTTCGACGGGCATCATCGACATTCGCTAATCCCGAGCAACTGAACACGCCATGAATGGGCGGCTCGCGTATCGTCAGGATATGCCAGTGCACCGCCAGCCGTCCACGCCATTCCTGTCCCTTGCCCACAACCTTGCGGATTTATGCATAGACGATCTCAATCTCGGTTTGCAGACGCCCGTCTCGCGGAGTCCGGCATTTCCGCGTCCCGCGGGCCGCGCGCGCCGCTGGCTGGCCTGACGAAAAAGCCCCTCCAGCGTCAGCCGCCGGCTCCGATTGCAGGTTCAATTTTGCGGTTCGACGCGCTATCGCTCCCAGCACACGAGGAGAGGAGATCAGATGAGCGTCAGAGGTTCGATTGGCCCTGGCGGGCTCGCGCTCGCAGCGATTCTGGCGGCAACGCCGGCCCTGGCCGTGCTCGGCGGACGCGACGGCGGACCGTCTGCCGCGTCGACGCTGATGGTTCTCAATGCGCGCGGCGGCGTCTGCTCCGGGATCGTCCTGTCACCGCGAACGATCCTGACCGCGGCCCATTGCGCCGACGGCGGCGTCGAGCTGCGCATCCACTGGAAGGACGGCAGCGGCGAACCGGTGCTGATCGCCCCTGCCACGGTCTCGTTCCATCCCGGCTTCGATGCGAAGGCGATCACGGCGCGGCGCCGCTCGATTGATCTCGCCCTGGTGCGCCTCTCCGCACCGCTCCCGTCGCGCTTCTCGCCCGCTGCCTTGATCGACGGCGGCCTGCCGCGCGCCGGTTCGGAGATAACGCTTGCGGGCTATGGGGTCTCCCGGGAGGGAGAGGCCCGCACCACCGGCACCTACCGCTCCGCCACTCTGGCGACGGTCGAGCCCTATGGACCAGGCAAGATCCTGCTCTGGGCGGCAGATCCTGCTGGTGCGGGCRGTCGTCCCGGCGCCGGCGCCTGCCAGGGCGATTCCGGCGGCCCGATCTGGCAGGGCAGTGACGGCGTTATCGCGGTGACAAGCTGGTCCACTGGTCCGAAGGGCAGGAATTGCGGCCTGCTCAGCCAGGGCGTTCTCGTCGCGCCGCAGCGAAACTGGATCGAYCGCACCTTGTCGCAATGGGGCGAGAGCGCATCCTGGACAACCGGTCGCTGATCGAAACACTGGACTGGCTCGAAACAGGCCATAGAGTGGCAATGTGAATCCGGCGGTTGCTTCATGATGTCTCGTGCTCCGATCCTTGCCCTTGCCGCAGCACTTTGCGCGGCAGCCTCCCCGGCAGCTGCCGTCGTCGGTGGCGCTCCTTCGCGAGGGCTCGATGGCCCGCGCRCGTGGACGGTCAGGGTCGAGACCAGCCGCGGCGAGCTCTGTTCCGGCGCGGCGATCGCGCCTGAACTCGTCCTGACCGCGGCGCACTGCCTGATGGGCGGTGGGGCCGTCCGTGTGGTGAGCCTGGATACGCGCTTTCGCGAGCGCAGCCACCCGGTGATCGGGGTCCTGCCGCATCCGAGCTTCGTTCCCGGCACCACGCCGCGCACCCAGCCCGGGACCGATCTCGCCGTTCTCAGGCTCGCCTCTCCCCTTCCCGCCGATATCGAACCACTCTCGCTGGGCAGCGGTCTCTGGCAGGGCGAGACCGTGACGATGGCAGGCTATGGCCTCTCGTCCGAGAACAACAAGCGCACCGCGCGGCGGCTGCGCGAGACGCCACTCGTCAATGCCGGAAACTACACGACGTCGAACACGGTGAAGGTCGCGGTCGACACGCAGGCACTGGGCGAGACGCCTGGCGCGGGTGCCTGCCGTGGCGATTCCGGCGGCCCCGTCCTGCGCGGCTCGGCGGCCTCGCGGGATCTGGTCGGCATCGTCAGCTGGTCGAGCGGCCCGCTGAATTCGCGCGTCAGACGGATTTGCGGCGGTTTCACCGCCATTACGCCGATCAGCGAGCACCGCTCCTGGATCACCGAGGCCAGCGGCCGGCTTCTGGCGCTTGGCGAAGGCGGGCGCCAGGACGCTCCGGTCGCGCCACGCGCCAGCTATAGCTGGTGGTTCAGCCGCTGAGCCGAACCCGGCGGCTCAGGCGGGGGAACTCCGTCCGCTCGCGTCGGCAGGGCCGCGCGACGCGTGAGGTTCACAACCCGGCCGGCGAAAGCCGGCATCGCAGTGGCTTGGCGATCCCGATAACGCCCGAGCCGGGCTGCAGAGGGCAGACCACGGAGAAGCGCGGCGGTTGAAGGAGACTCAGGTCTCCTCCTTCTCCACCCATTTGAACGTCGCGGACGGAACATATTGATCCATCCTTTCGAGCAGGGTCGCCGGCTCGGTATCCGTCATGGCCATTGCGCGGTGGTTCTGCTTCAGGAAGCCCGCCTCGACGGTGTTGTCGAGGAAGGTTGCGAGCGGATCGTAGAAGCCGCCGATATTCAGGAAGCCGAGTGGTTTGGTGTGAATGCCGAGCTGGCCCCAGGTCCAGATCTCGAAAATCTCCTCGAAGGTGCCAATGCCGCCCGGCATCGCGATGAAGCCATCCGAGAGTTCGGCCATCCTCGCCTTGCGCGTGTGCATGGTGTCGACCACTTCGAGCCGGGTCAGCCCATTATGGCCGATCTCCTTTTCGCGGAGCGCGCGCGGGATGATGCCGTGGACCTCGCCTCCGGCCGCGAGCGCCGCATTGGCAACGGTGCCCATGAGACCGACAGCACCGCCGCCATAGACGAGCGTCAGCCCGCGCCTGGCGATCTCGGCGCCCATGGCCCGGGCGCCGGCGGCGTAGACCTCGTCATTGCCCGGGTTGGAGCCGCAAAAGATACAAACCGATTTCATGCGCCCAGCGCCTGCAGGATGCGGGCCCAGGAACGCTGGCCCTTGTGGAAGGAAGAGAGGTCGTATTTCTCGTTCGGCGAGTGAACGCGGTCATCATCGAGACCGAAGCCGACGAGCAGAGTGTCCATGCCGAGCGTGCGCTTGAAGTCGCCGGCGACCGGGATCGAGCCACCCGAGCCGATGGTCACCGCCTTGCGGCCCCATTCCTCGGTCAGCGCGGCCTGCGCCTTGAGCAGGGCCGGCGAATCGACGGGAACGGCGATCGCCGGCGAGGCGCCATGCGCTACGAACTCGGCCGTGACATCCGCCGGCAGTCGCGCCCGCACAAAGGCCTGGAAGGCGGCCGCGATCTTCTGCGGATCCTGCTTGCCGACGAGGCGGAAGGAGATCTTGGCCGAAGCCTTGGCCGCGATCACCGTCTTGGTGCCTTCGCCGATATAGCCGCCCCAGATGCCGTTGACGTCGCAGGTCGGGCGCGACTGGATCTGCTCGATCAGCATCCGGCCCTTCTCCCCGATCGAGTGCTTCAGGCCGATCCCCCCGAGGAATTCCGCTTCGGTCAGGCCGAGCCCCTGCCAATCCGCCTTCTGCTCGGCGGTCGGTTCCTCGACCCCGTCATAGAAGCCGGGAATGGTGACCCGCCCGGTCTCGTCGTGGAGCGCCGCGACGATGCGCGAGAGCACATGGATCGGATTGGCGGCAGCGCCACCGAACAGGCCCGAATGCAGGTCGCGGTCGGCGCAGGTGATCGTCACCTCTTGATAGACCAACCCGCGCAGCGAGGCGGTGATGGCCGGCGTTTCCCGGTCCCACATGCCGGTGTCGCAGATCAGCGCCACATCGGCCTTCAGCTCCTTGGCATTCGCCGAGACGAAGGGCGGCAGATTCGGAGAGCCGGACTCCTCCTCGCCCTCCACCAGGATGGTGATGCCGACCGGCAGGTCGCCGGTTTCCTTCAGCGTCGCCCGCAAGGCCTCGATGAAGGTCATCACCTGGCCCTTGTCGTCACAGGCTCCGCGCCCCGTGATGACCTTGCGGCCGGGCGCGATCTCCTTGACCACGGGCTTGAACGGGTCGCTCTCCCACAGGTTCAAAGGGTCGACTGGCTGGACGTCGTAATGGCCATAGAACAGCACATGCGGCGCGCCAGGCTTGGGCCGATGGCCGACGACGATCGGCTGGCCGGGCGTTTCGCGCAGCGAGGCCTTGAAGCCGAGCGATTCAAGATCGTCCCGCAGCCATTCCGCGGCGCGGCGGCTATCGGCGGCATAGGCCGGATCGGTGGCGATCGACGGAATCGCGATCCACGACGCCAACCGGGCCAGCGAGGCATCCAGTTCGGCATCGAGGCGGGAGAGAATCGCAGGAAGCTTGGGCATGTCGCTCGATCTCACTATGGGCTCAGGGCATGAGCGGATTTTAGGTTGCATCATCATGACAAGCCACAGGGCCGGCGCCAGCAGGCCAGCCGGCATGGCTGCCCCGCGTCGCCGGCTATTTGCGCCCGCCCATCATCGAGCCGAGTACTCCACGCAGGATCGCCGAGCCGATCTGACGCCCCATCGTCGAGGCGGCCGAACGGGCTGCCGACGTAATGATCTTTTCCGTCATGCTGGGCGGCAGCCGCCCGCCACGGCTGCCCGGACCGGTCTTCGGCCGCTCGCCATTCCCGACGGCGTCGCCGAGCCAGCCACCGATCGTATCCATGATGCCGCCGCCGCCAGTCGATGCCTCGACCGGCGAGCCGTCGGCGTTCAGGCCCTTGCGCTTCATCAGCTCTTCATAGGCCGACTCGCGGTCGATCATGGTGTCGTATTTCCCGGCAAAGCCGGAATCGCGCATGCACTGGGCGCGTTCCTGCGGCGAAACCGGACCGACCTGTGCCATGGGCGGGGCGATCAGCGTGCGCTCGACCATGGTCGGCGTGCCCTTGCCCTCCAGCGTCGAGGTCAGCGCCTCGCCGACCGCAAGCTGGGTGATCGCTTCCTCGGTCTTGAACTTGGGGTTCTGGCGGAAGGTTTCGGCGGCCGCCTTGACCGCCTTCTGATCCCGCGGCGTGAAGGCGCGCAGCGCGTGCTGCACGCGGTTGCCGAGCTGGGCCAGAACCGTATCGGGGATATCGAGCGGGTTCTGCGTGACGAAATAGACGCCCACACCTTTCGAGCGGATCAGCCTGACGACCTGCTCGACCGCCGTCAGCAACGCCTTCGGCGCGCCGTTGAAGAGCAGATGCGCCTCGTCGAAGAAGAAGACCAACTTCGGCTTGTCGAGATCGCCGACCTCCGGCAGCTGCTCGAACAGCTCCGAGAGCAGCCAGAGCAGGAAGGTGGCATAGAGCCGCGGATTGGCCATCAGCTTGTCGGCCGCGAGCATGTTGATGATGCCGCGCCCGTCGCGGTCTGTCTGCATCAGGTCGTTGATATCGAGCGCCGGCTCGCCGAAGAACAGATCGCCCTTCTGGTTTTCCAGCACCAGCAAGGCGCGCTGGATCGTCCCGACCGACTGCGCGGTAACATTGCCGTATTTCGTCGTCAGCGACTGCGCGTTCTCGGCGATGAAGGCGAGGATCGCGCGCAGGTCCTTGAGGTCAAGCAGCAGCAGCTTCTGTTCGTCGGCGATGCGGAAGGCGATGTTGAGCACGCCTTCCTGCGTGTCGTTGAGATCAAGCAGGCGCGAGAGCAGCAGCGGCCCCATTTCCGAGATGGTGGCGCGGACAGGGTGACCCTGCTCGCCGAACACGTCCCAGAATACGGTGGTGAACTGGTCGGGCTGGTACGTCACGCCGATCTCCTCGGCGCGCTTGAGGAAGGGTGGCTTCGAATCGCCCGGCGCGGCAACACCGGACAAATCGCCCTTGATGTCGGCTGCAAAGACGGGAACGCCGTGGCGCGCAAAGCCTTCGGCCAGAACCTGCAATGTCACCGTCTTGCCGGTGCCGGTTGCGCCGGTGATCAGGCCATGACGATTGGCAAGCTTGAGCAGGAGCGATTCGGGCTTCCAGCTCTTGCCGATCAGAATCGTGCCGTCATCCGCCATGAGATTCGCCTATGCTGTTGTCGAAGCGTCAGGCGATGGGTGTAGCGAAACGGGCCGACCGGCGGAAGCCTGAACCCTGTTTGATTCAGATCGTAAATATGTAAACTATCGCCGAGCGGCGCAGGCCGACCCGTTGAAGAGGACAAACCGATGGATGAACTGATCTCCCGCATCGTGGCGGCTTCCGGTCTCGATGAAGGCCTCGCCCGCAAGGCGATCGGCATCATCCTCGCCTTCCTGCAGAAGGAAGGCCCGGCCACCGAGATCGAGCAGTTGATGTACGCCCTGCCCGGCGCACAGGAGCTCGCCGATTCCGCCAATGGCGGCAAGGGCGGCCTGATGGGCATGGTCGGCGGCCTGATGGGCGGTGGCGGCGGCGTCATGGCGCTCGGCGGGCAGTTGATGGGCGCCGGGCTCTCGATGGGCCAGATCCAGAGCGTGTCCAAGGAGATGTTCGCGGTCGGCCGCGAAAAGGCCGGCGAAGATGCGATGGGCGCGATCGTCGGAGCGATTCCCGGCCTCGGCCAGTTCGTCTGATCGCCATTCCGGCTTGAGGATCAAGCGCCGCCTGGCAACGGGCGGCGTTTTCGATTCGGTCGGGGGTTTGCGCACGCGGCGTTGGACGAAGTAGGGATGGCGGTGCGTCTGCGCACGTGGCATCACGCATTCGCAATTGCAGCATGCCGCAAGCAGGGAGACCGGCGCGCATGAACTCGGCCTCGACATCCGATCTGCCCTTCATGGAGGCCTTTCCGCTGCCCGACCAGGCGCAGTGGCGCGCGGCCGTCGACAAGGTTCTGAAGGGTGCCGATTTCGAGAAGCGCCTCGTCGGACGGACGGCCGACGGCATCCGGATCGAGCCGCTCTATGCTGCGGCCAGCCCGCAGGCACGGCCGGCGCGCTCGCAGGCCGGGCGCTGGCAGGTCAGCGCGCGGGTCGACCATCCGTCCCCGGCAGAAGCCCGCGACCTTGCGCTCGCCGATCTCGAAGGCGGCGCTGATGCGCTCGTTCTGAGCTTTGCCGGCGCTCGCGCAGCCCGCGGCTATGGGCTGGTCGCCGATGATGTCGCCACGTTGGATGCCGCGCTCGACGGCGTGATGCTCGACCTGATCAGCCTGAGGATCGACCCCGCGGCGGGCGGACGCATCAATGCGCTCCTGCTTGCCGCGCTTGTCGAACGTCGTGGAATAGACCCCGCGACGACGACAATCGACTTCGGGCTCGACCCGATCGGCATCCTCGCCAGCCAGGGCGTGTTCGCGGCTTCATGGCCCGAAATCGGCCGCCGCCTTGTCGAGACCATCGAGGCCCTGAAGGCGCGCGGATTTGCGGGCCCCTTCCTCACGGCCGATGCACGCCCCTATCAGGAGGCTGGCGCGACCGAGGCGCAGGAACTCGGCGCAGTCATGGCGACCGCGATCGCCTATCTGCGCGCGCTGGAAGCCGGCGGCATGCCGCTCGATCAGGCCCGCGACGCCATATCCTTCGTTCTCGTCGCCGATACCGACGAGTTCATGACCATCGCGAAGTTCCGCGCTGCTCGGCGGCTCTGGCAGCGCGTGCAGCAGGCCTGCGGGCTTGATCTCAAGCCCATGGCGCTGAACGCCGAGACGGCATGGCGCTCGCTGACCCGGCGCGACCCCTGGGTCAATCTGCTGCGTGCGACGGTCGCGACCTTCTCGGCCGGCATTGGCGGGGCGGACTCTCTCACCGTCCTGCCATTCACCGCCGCGCTCGGCTTGCCCGATGCCTTTGCCCGCCGCGTCGCCCGCAACACCCAACTCGTCCTACTGGAGGAGGCCAATCTCTGGCGCGTCGCCGACCCCGCCGCTGGGGCCGGCGGTTTCGAGGCTCTGACCCAGGCGCTATGCGAGCAGGCCTGGACCAAAATGCAGGATCTGGAGCGCGAAGCCAGTGACGGCCGACCCGGCATCGTCGCGGCACTGGCCAACGGACATGTTCAGCAGGGTCTTGCCCGCCAGCGCGATATCCGCGCCAAGGCGATCGCGACCCGCCGCGAGCCGATCACGGGAACCAGCGAGTTCCCGAATCTCGCGGAAGCTCCGGTCAAGGTGCTCGAGATTGCGCCGGTCAAGCGGACACGCTCCTCGCCATCGACGACCAGAACGGCCGATCAGGACCAGGCGGCGTTGATCAGCCAGCTCGCAACGGGTGCGACGCGCGCGGATGCGGCAACGGCTCCCGAACAGGATGGGCTGAAGGTCGAAGCCCTACCCTCTGTGCGGCTTGCCGAGGCGTTCGAGGCCCTGCGCGACAAGGCGGATGCGCTAACGCAAGAGCGCGGCAAGCGCCCGACCGTCTTCCTCGCGACGCTGGGGCCTGTCGCCGACTTCACGGCGCGCGCCGGCTTCGCGCGGAACCTGTTCGAGGCCGGAGGCCTCTCGGCTCCCGGCCATGACGGCTTCCCCGGCAATGGCGGGACCGACATTCCGGCACTTGTTGCGGCCTATCAGGCCTCGGGTGCGCGCCTCGCCTGCCTCTGCGGCTCGGATGCCGGCTATGCCTCCGAGGCAGTTGCCGCTTCGCAGGCACTGCGCGCCCAGGGCGCAACGGTCTGGCTCGCCGGCAAGCCCGGTGAAATGGAGCATGCGTTGAACCAGGTCGGTGTGGCCTCGTTCGTTTTTGCGGGAGCCGATGTCGTCGCCGCGCTTGAACAGGCGCAGGCGATCGCGGCTGCCTGACACGGAGAGCAGTGCCTTGACGCCCATCGCCCTCACCATTGCCGGCTCCGATTCCAGCGGCGGCGCCGGAATTCAAGCAGATCTCAAGACTTTTGCGGCGCATCAGGTCTATGGCGCCAGCGTCATCGTCGCGCTGACCGCGCAGAACACCATGGGCGTCACCGCCATCCACGCCGTGCCGGCCGGTTTCGTCGCCCGGCAGATCGACGCCGTCTTTTCCGATCTCGACGTGGCGGCGGTGAAGATCGGAATGCTCGCCACAGCCGAGCTGATCGAGACGGTTGCCGCGGGCCTGGTGCGGCACAAGGCCCGCAACATCGTGCTCGACCCGGTCATGGTCGCGGCTTCAGGGGCTCGTCTCCTCGAGGACAAGGCCGTTGACGCCATCCGACGCCTGCTCTTCCCGCTCGCGACGCTGGTCACGCCCAACCTGCCGGAAGCAGCGGCGCTGCTCGGCACCGCGATGGCGACAAGCGAAGCGGCGATCGACGAACAGGCCGAGAGGCTGATCGGCTTCGGCGCCGCGAACGTGCTGCTGAAGGGCGGGCATGGCAGCGGCGAGACCAGCACGGATCTGTTGCTCCTGGCTGGCGGCCAGCGCCAGCGCTTCAGCGCGCCGCGCCATGAGACGCGCAACACCCATGGCACCGGCTGCACATTGTCCTCGGCGATCGCGTCCGGCCTCGCCAAGGGATTGGCGCTGTCTGAAGCGGTCGGCCAGGCAAAGACCTATATCTCGGCGGCCATCGCGGCCGCCGATCAGGTTCCGGTTGGCCATGGCCATGGACCGGTGCATCATTTCCACCATTGGTGGGACAGGACCGACGGGAGTAAGCCATGACCGCGATCCCGGACTTCACGACGCTCGCCTTCGACGATCACGCCCCGGCAGCGGCACTGCTCCCGGCTGCGGCAGCCGAGCTCTGGCTGACGCCGGAGGGCATCCCGGTCAAACCCGTCTATACCGCGGCCGACCGCGACGGGCTTGGCTTCGTCGACAGCCTGCCGGGCCTGCCGCCCTATCTGCGCGGCCCCTACCCGACCATGTATGTGAACCAGCCCTGGACGATCCGGCAATATGCCGGCTTCTCCACGGCGGAGGATTCGAACGCCTTCTACCGGCGCAATCTCGCCGCCGGGCAGAAGGGGCTCTCGGTCGCCTTCGATCTCGCGACCCACCGCGGTTATGACAGCGACCATCCGCGCGTCGGCGGCGATGTCGGCATGGCAGGCGTCGCGATCGACTCGATCTACGACATGCGCACGCTGTTCTCCGGCATCCCGCTCGATCAGATGAGCGTGTCGATGACGATGAACGGCGCGGTCCTGCCGGTTCTCGCGCTCTATATCGTCGCGGCCGAGGAACAGGGCGTGCCGGCGGCCAAACTCTCGGGAACCATTCAGAACGACATCCTCAAGGAGTTCATGGTCCGCAACACCTATATCTATCCGCCCTCGCCCTCGATGCGGATCATCGGCGACATCTTCGCCTATACCTCGGCGAACATGCCGAAATTCAACTCGATCTCGATCTCCGGCTATCACATGCAGGAGGCGGGAGCGACGCAGGACCTGGAGCTCGCCTACACGCTTGCCGATGGCGTCGAGTATATCCGCGCCGGGCAGCAGGCCGGTCTCGGCGTCGATGTCTTCGCGCCGCGGCTCTCCTTCTTCTGGGCCATCGGCATAAACTTCTTCATGGAAGTGGCGAAACTGCGCGCGGCCAGGCTGATCTGGGCCAAGCTCGTCAAGGATTTCGGCGCCCAGAACGAAAAATCGCTGCCGCTGCGCACGCATTGCCAGACCTCCGGCTGGTCCCTGACCGCGCAGGATGTGTTCAACAACGTGCCGCGCACGATGATCGAAGCGATGGCGGCGACGCAGGGCCACACCCAGTCGCTCCACACCAATGCGCTCGACGAAGCGCTGGCGCTGCCGACCGACTTTTCGGCCCGGATCGCCCGCAACACCCAGATCCTGCTGCAGCAGGAGAGCGGCACGAGCCGGATCATCGATCCCTGGGGCGGTTCCTACTATGTCGAGCGGCTCACCGCCGAACTCGCGGCCAAGGCCTGGGCCCATRTCCAGGAGGTCGAGGCGCTCGGCGGCATGGCCAAGGCGATCGAGGCCGGCATTCCGAAGCTGCGCATCGAGGAAGCAGCCGCCAAGACCCAGGCGCGCATCGACGGCAAGCAGCAGGCGATCATCGGGGTCAATATCTTCAAGCCGGAGAACGAGGCCTCGATCGACGTGCTCAAGGTCGACAATGCCTCGGTTCGCACCCAGCAGCTCGACAAGCTCCGTCGTCTCAAGGCCGAGCGAAACGAGGTCGAGATGCAAGCGGCGCTGACGGCGCTCACCCATGGCGCCGCCGGCGACGCCAATCTGCTCGATCTCGCGGTCAAGGCGGCCCGCGCCAAGGCGACGGTCGGCGAGATTTCCATGGCGATGGAGACAGTCTTCGGGCGGCACCGGGCCGAGATCAAGTCGATTTCCGGCATCTACAAGCGGGAGGTCGGCATGGAAAATCCGGCGGTGACGCGCGTGCAGATGATGACTGAAGCCTTCGAGGAGGCCGATGGTCGCCGGCCGCGCATCCTCGTCGCCAAGATGGGCCAGGACGGGCATGACCGCGGTCAGAAGGTGATCGCTTCGGCCTTTGCCGATCTCGGTTTCGACGTCGATATCGGACCGCTTTTCGCGACGCCGGACGAGGCGGCGCGGCAGGCCGTGGAGAACGACGTCCATATCGTCGGCGTCTCCTCGCTGGCGGCGGGGCATCTGACGCTGGTGCCCGAACTGAAGGCGGCCCTGGGCAAGGCCGGCCGGCCCGACATCATGATCGTCGTTGGCGGCGTGATCCCGCCCCAGGATTTCGAGGCGCTGATCGAAGCCGGTGCGAGCGCGATATTCCCGCCGGGGACCGTGATCGCCGATGCGGCCGAGAAGCTGCTCGAGGAACTCAACCAGCGGCTCGGCTACAGCCAGCGCACCGCTGCGGAATAGCAGACGGGCGCGGCTGGAAGAGCCGCGCCCGCGTGAGGATCACCAGCAATCGCTACACGAGATCAACGCCAGCCGTAGCCGTAGCTCTCGTAGTGACGGGGGCGGGCATAGCGCCGGTCGTCCTCGCCGAAGCGGCGCCACTGACGCTGTCCCCAATAGCCGTGGAACGCGGGCGGGGCCGGGCGCCAGCCATAGGCCGGGCGCTCCTGATAGCGGTCCCAGCGGCCGTCAAAGGCTGCGGCGGAGCCCGTCCCCGCGAGGCTTGCCGCGCCCAGGGTCGCAGCGCCGATGATGAAGGTCGCGAGGCCGGCTGAGGCGAGTTTGCGGAACATGGTCCTGATCCTGTTTGGCGGCCCGGGCGATCCCCTTGCCTGACACCGACATTCGCAGGTTCCGGCTGAACGGCGCTTGAGGGGGCCATTCACCAGCCGTTCAAGCGCTGGCCAATTGATCGCGCTTCAGGAGCAGCGAGGCCGCGATGACGACGAGCGCGACGGCGCCGATCATGATCGTGCAGGCCGCATTGATCTCAGGCGAGACGCCCAGCCTGACTGCGGAATAGAGCCGCATCGGCAGGGTCGTCGCGCCCGGACCGGTCGTGAAGCTCGCAATCACGAGATCGTCGAGCGAGAGCGTGAAGGCGAGCATCCAGGCGGCGGCGACCGCCGGCCAGATCAGCGGCAGGGTCACGGTCCAGAAGGTGACGACAGGAGTGGCGCCGAGATCGCGCGCCGCTTCCTCCAGCGAGCGGTCGAAGCCGGCGAGCCGCGACTGCACGACAATGCAGGCGAAGCCGAGGCTGAAGGTGGCGTGGGCGATCGTGACGGTCCAGAAGCCGCGCTCCACCTGCGCCGAGACGAAGAGCAGCAACAGCGACAGGCCGGTGATCACCTCCGGCATCACCAGCGGCGCCAGCACCATGCCGGAGAACAGGGTGCGCCCGCGAAAGGCGCCATAGCGTGCGAGCGCCAGCGCGGCCAACGTCCCGAGCGCGGTGGCGACTGTCGCCGAGACGAAGGCGAGACGGATGCTGAGCCAAGCTGCGGTGAGCAAGGGCTCGTTCGCCATCAACGCGCCATACCAATGCGTCGAGAACCCGCCCCAGACTGTCACCAGCCGGGAGGCATTGAAGGAATAGGCGATGAGCGCGAGGATCGGCAGGTAGAGAAAGGCGAAGCCCGCCACCAGCGCCATGATCAAACCGGGACCGAGCCGCTTCATGCCGCCCCTCCCCGCGTCAGCCGCGCCCGCTGCAGCAAGGCGAGCGGCGCGACCAGCACGAACAGCAGGACGACCGCGACGGCGGAGGCAAGCGGCCAGTCGCGGTTCGAGAAGAATTCGCTCCAGAGCGCCTTGCCGATCATCACGGTATCGGGGCCGCCGAGCAGATCGGGAATGACGAACTCGCCGACCGCCGGAATGAAGACGAGCGCCGAACCCGCCAGGATGCCGGGGATGGACAGGGGCAGCGTCACCGTCGCGAAGGCGGTCGATGCCGGGGCACCGAGATCGGCGGCAGCCTCCAGCAGCGAGCGATCGAGCTTCTGCAGCGTCGCGAAGAGCGGCAGCACCATGAAGGGCAGGTAGGAATAGACCATGCCGATCAGCACGGCGGCTTCCGTGTTGAGCAACCGCAGCGGCTCTATCGTCACACCCATGCCCATCAGGACCATGTCGAGCAGCCCCTCAGGCCGCAGGATTCCGATCCAGGCGTAGACGCGGATCAGGAAGGAGGTCCAGAACGGCAGGATGACCAGCACCAGCAGGATGCCCTGCCAGCGCCTCGGCGCACTCGCCATCGCATAGGCCAGGGGATAGCCGATCGCGAGCGCGATCAGCGTCGTCAGCGCGGCGATACGCAGGGAGTAAAGATAGCTCTGCCAGTAGAGCGGGTCGTCACCAAGGAGCTTGAAGTTCTCGAGGTCCAGCGCAGCAATGAACTCGCCGAGCTGGGAGAAGCCCTGGAAATGCGGCGCATAGGGCGGCAGATCGGTCGCGGCGTCCGAGAACGCCATGCGCAGGACGATCGCAAAGGGTGCCAGGAAGAACAGCAGCAGCCAGAGATAGGGTACGGCCACGACCAGGCGGCCGAGCCGGCGCGCCGAAGCATTCCCCGTCCTCATGGCGGCAGGACCAGCCCGGCCTCTACATCCCAGGAGAGCCAGACCCTGTCCTCCCAGGCGAAGGGACGCTCGATCCGGCGGGTGCGGTTCGCAAGCGCAACCTTGAGCAATTGCCCGTCATCGCCGCCGACCATGACCTGCACCATGGTGAAATCGCCGAGATAGCCGATATCCCAGATCTCGCCGGCGACCTTGTTGACCGCCTGCACCGGCTCGTCATGGCTGAGCGTGATCTTTTCGGGCCTGAGGCCCACGAAGATCGTCTCTCCCGTGGCAAGCGAGGCCGTCTCCTCGTCGAGCTCGACCGCGCCGGCCATCGCCGTCTCGACCCTCACGATCTCGCCGGCGACGGATGTCACACGACCTTCGAGGATGTTGATGTCTCCGACGAATTCCGCGACGTAGCGGCTGGTCGGCGCCTCGTAGATCTCATCAGGCGGACCAATCTGAACGAGCCGGCCATGGTTCATCACCGCCATGCGGTCGGCCATGGTCATCGCCTCGTCCTGGTCGTGTGTGACGACCATGAAGGTGAGGCCGAGTTCGCTCTGCAGATCCATCAGCTCGAACTGAGTCGACTCGCGCAGCTTGCGATCGAGCGCCGCCATCGGCTCGTCGAGCAGCAGGAGCTTCGGACGTTTGGCGAGCGAGCGTGCCAATGCGACGCGCTGGCGCTGGCCGCCGGACAGCTGGTCCGGGCGACGCTTCCCGAGCCCGTCGAGCTTGACCAGAGCCAGCATCTCGGCGACGCGCCGCGAGATCTCCTCGCGCGGCAGCCCTTCCCGTCTCAGGCCATAGGCGATGTTGTCGCCGACGTTGAGATGCGGAAACAGCGCATAGGACTGGAACATCATGTTGATCGGCCGGCGATGCGGCGGCACGGCGGTGATGTCGACGCCATCGAGCAGGATCTCGCCGGCATCCGGCTGCTCGAACCCTGCCAGCATCCGCATCAGCGTGGTCTTGCCGCAGCCTGACGCGCCGAGCAGCGCGAAGAATTCGCGCGGGTAGAGCGCGAGCGACAGGTCGTCGACCGCCGTCACCGTGTCGAAGCGCTTGGTGACATTGCGGAAGACCACCAGCGGCTCCGCCGCTGGGTCATTCCATGGCTGGAAGGCCCGGCGAACGCTGCCGGGCGAAGCCTTGCGCTTCGCCCGGAGCGGAGCCGCAGCCCCGGCATCACGCGCGTTCATTTGCCGGTCTTGATGCGGGTCCAGAGCCGGTTGACCACCCTCTGGCTCTTCTGATCGTAGGGAGTGATCGTGTAGAGCCGGCTCATCACCGCCTCCGAGGGATAGATGCCGGGATTGTCGCGCACTGCCGCCGAAAGCAGCGGCTTCGAGGCGATATTGCCATTGGCATACTGGATGAAGTCGGAATTCTTCGCCGCCATCTCGGGCCGGTTGACGAAATCTATGAACTTCAGCGCGGCATCCGGATTGGCGGCATCCTTCGGAATGACGAAGGAATCGAACCACATCAGCGCGCCTTCCTTCGGGATGGAATAGGCGATCTCGACCTTGTTCTTGGCCTCTTCCGCCCGCTTCTTCGCCTGCAGGATGTCGCCGGAATAGCCGACCGCGAGGCAGATATCGCCATTGGCGAGAGCGTTGATGTATTCCGAGGAATGGAATTTCTGGATGTGCGGGCGGATCTTGCGCAGCAATTCGCCGGCCTTGTTCAGATCCGCTTCGTTCTTCGAATCCGGGTTCAGGCCGAGATAGCGCAGCGCCGCCGGGAACATCTCCTCGACCGCATCGAGGACGTGCACGCCGCAATTCGAGAGCTTCTTGAGCTGGTCGGGTTCGAACAGGATGCGCCAGGAATCGATCACTGCATCGGGGCCGAGCCGCTCCTTGATCTTGGCGACGTTGTAGCCGATGCCGGTCGTGCCCCACATGTAGTTCACGGCAAACTTGTTGCCGGGATCATATTTCGAGAGCCGTTGCTGAATCTCGGGCCAGGCGTTCTTCAGGTTCGGAACCTTGGCCGTATCGATCGGCGAGTAGAGATTGAGCGGGATATGGCGCGGCAGAAACGAGGCCGTGACCACGATCAGGTCATAGCCGGTCTTGCCCGCGAGCAACTTGGTCTCGACCGTCTCCATCTGGTCGAAGGTGTCGTAGACGACTGTGATGCCGGTTTCCTTCTTGAAGGCATCAAGCACCTCCGGATCGACATAGTCCGACCAGTTGAAAATGCGCAGCTGCTTGTCCTGCGCGCTAGCGGCCGTGCCCGAAACCAGCGCCCATCCAAGCGCAATGGCTGTCGCAAGGCCCTTCAGCCCCCGTACCGATGAACCCAATCTGCCCCTCCTTAGCGGGTGAATCTCCACCCGGCGCGCGGCACGCTATCAGCTTGCCGCCAAGCCTCAACCACCTTTTCGTGAAGTCATGTCGCAGTGTCTTTTCTTGCGATGCCGCAATCGGGCTCACTATCGTCCTGCGATGCATCATCTGCGCCGCGTCCTGGCTCTCTTTGTCGTCCTTTTCCTGCTGCCCGTCGCGACGCATGCGGCCTGGTGGCAATTGCAGCCGCTCGCGGCCGACTGGCGCCGGGCGGACTGGTCCAGCGCCAGGCTCCTGCCGGCCGCAGCAACCGTGCCCGAAGCGACGATCCATGTCTTCGCTGCCCGCGTCGGGCGCTGGCGCGGGATCTTCGCGCATCATTCCTGGCTGGTGGTCAAGGAGGCGGGCGCGAGCGCCTATACACGCTTCGATGTCGTCGGCTGGGGCAATCCTGTGCGCATCAACCATCGCGAGGCCGATGGCCGCTGGTTCGGCAACGTGCCGGAGCTGGTGACGGAGGTGAAGGGCGCCGCCGCCGAGGCGCTGATTCCGCGCATTCGCGCGGCCGTGCAGAGCTATGCCTATAGCACGTCAGGCAGCTATTCCRCCTGGCCGGGGCCCAATTCGAACAGCTTCGTGCAGCACGTGCTCGCCGAGATTCCCGAACTCGCCCACGCGCTGCCGCCGACCGCGATCGGGAAGGACTGGCGCGATGACGGCCTGTTCCTCGGCATGGCGCCGAGCCGCACCGGCATCCAGGTCTCGCTCTTCGGGGTCGCCGGCATCACGCTGGCCTGGGTCGAAGGCGTCGAGGTCAATCTGCTTGGGCTCGTCACCGGCTTCGACATCCGCCAGCCGGCGCTGAAGCTGCCGGGCTGGGGAAGAGTGGGCGTCTAGGCGCGCTCGGCATGCTGCCAAATCAGCCGCGGCATGCTCGCAATTTGGCAAGCAGGGATGGCCGGTTCGAGACCGGCCATGATGCTCCAGATCAGACCGCCTCGAAGGCCTGCGCCAGATCCGAGATCAGGTCCTCGATATTCTCGATGCCGACCGAGATCCGGATCAGGGCATCGGTGAGCCCGATCTCCTCCCGCAATTCGCGGGCGACCCCCGAATGGGTCATCGCGGCGGGATGCGAGACGAGCGTCTCCGTGCCGCCGAGGCTGACCGCGAGCTTCATGATCTGAAGATTGTCGAGCAGCGCGAACGCTTCCTTCTCGCCACCCTTGACGTCGAAGGAGAAGGTCGAGCCCGGCGCCGAGCATTGCTTGTCGAAGACCGGCTTGCGCGGATCGCCATCCTTCAGATCGCCAAGGTAATGCAGCTTGGCAACCTTGGGATGGCTCGCGAGATACTCCGCCACAAGTCGGGCGTTCTCGTTGGCGCGGCTCATGCGGATGTCGAGCGTCTCCAGCGAACGCATCAGCATCCAGCAGGAATTCGGATCAAGCTGCGTGCCGAGCGACGAGCGCCAGCCCTTGACCTGGCGGACGAGCGCATCCTTGCCGCTGATCGAGCCGCCGACGAGATCGCTATGCCCGCCGACATATTTGGTGAGCGACAGCAGCGAGAGATCGGCGCCATGCTGCAGCGGCTTCTGGAATTTCGGGCCGAGCATGGTGTTGTCGACCACCACGGGCGGGCGATGCCCCTGCGACTTCTCGAGCTCGTCGGCGATCATCGCGCAGGCTGCGAGATCGACCAGCCCATTGGTCGGGTTGGCCGGCGTCTCGACCAGGATCATCCCGACGCGCCCCTTGGCGGCGGCGGCCTTGGCGGTCGCACGCATCTGCGCGACATCGACGCCGTCGGTGAAGCCGAAGGGCGTCACCCCGAAGGCGCCCATCTGGTTCTTCAGCAGCGTCTCGGTGCCGCCATAGAG
>NZ_JBFTZN010000075.1:0-22251 GCF_056406775.1 Allobosea sp. P1_A7 | reverse complement strand
CTATACACGCGTGCTCAAGGGCCATCTGGCGATCTCGCGCGTGGTCTTCGTCAAAGGAACGTCGGGTGCGCAGCTCGACGCACTGGCCCGCCTGCCGCTCTGGCAGGCCGGTCTCGATTTCGATCACGGCACCGGCCACGGCGTCGGCAGCTATCTCTCGGTGCATGAAGGGCCGCAGCGGCTCTCCAAGCTCGGCACGACGCCGTTGGAGCCGGGCATGATCCTCTCCAACGAGCCCGGCTACTACAAGCAGGGCGAGTACGGCATCCGCATCGAGAACCTGATCGTGGTCGAGGAGCGGAAGATCCCCGGCGGCGACCGCACGATCTATGGTTTCGAGACCATCACCTGGTGCCCCTATGAACGGGCGCTGATCGAGCGCTCGCTGCTCGATGCCGGTGAGATCGCCTGGATCGACGCCTATCACGCGCAAGTCTGGGCCAAGCTCAGCCCGCAATTGGAGGGCGAAGCGAGGGCCTGGCTGGAAGCCGCCTGCAGGCCGCTATAGACGCCGACCACTGCAGTGACACCGCCGCCATCGCCGGGCTCGTCCCGACCATGACGGCGGCTTCAGGTCATGTCCTTAGATCACCATCCTCAGCCCGACCACGGCCAGCACCCCAACGGCAACGACAGCCAGCAGCGGCAGCCGCGTTGCAGCGAGTGCGGCGAGGAGTGCGGCTCCGGTCTCCGGCCAGCCGGTCGCCAGCGCACTCGGCGCGATGACCGCCACCAGCACGGCCGGCGGAATGGCGTCGAAGGCTGCCTGCGCGCGTGGCGACAGATCGAGCCGCCCCGCCAGCGCCAGTCCGGCGATCCGCGTCAGATAGGTGACGGCCGCCATGCCCAGGATGGCGATGAGATTCAGCGTGTCGAGTGTCACGACTTCACGCCCTCCGCAACCACGCCTGGCTCCGTCCCCGCAGCCAGCCAGGCGGCCAGCAGACCGCTCAGCGCCCCCGCCGCGACATGCCAGGGTGGCCCGACGAACTTGTAGGTCAGCGCCGATGCGATACCGGCAGCCGCCACCGTCCAGAACGTAACCCTGCCCTTCCAGAACGAGGCGACCAGCGCGATGAACAGCGCGGTGAAGGCAAAGTCGGCTCCGAGCCTGCGCGGGTCGCCTATTGCCGCACCGACCGTTGCGCCCACAGTCGTCGTCGTCAGCCAGCATGAGACGAAGGGCACGATCATGCCGAACCAGTAGGCCGGCGTGAGCTGCCGCACCCGGGCTCGCTTCTCCGCCAGCGCCCAGTTCTCGTCAGCCATGTAGTACAGGCCCGTCAGCTTCTGGGCCGTGCTGAAACGCCCAAGCTTTGGTGCAATCGACGCGCTCATCAGCACGTGGCGGGCATTGATCAGCAGGGTCGAGAAGATGATGGCGAAGACAGGCGCCGGGCTCGCCCAGAGTTCGACCGCAGCGAACTGGGCCCCGCCGGCAAAGACCAGCGCCCCCATGACGAAGACCTCCAGCGGCGAGAGGCCCTTGCCGGCCGCGAGCGCGCCAAAGAGCAGACCGATCGGGACCGCAGCCAGGGCGGCCGGCCAGATATCCCTGAAGCCCAGACGGGCGTCGTCGAGGATGGACATGCAAACAGCCCTTCAGGCCAGATGGGCAGCGCGGAAGGCGCCCGGAGTGACGCCCACCCGCGCCTTGAAGGCGCGAGTCAGATGCGCCTGGTCGCAAAAGCCGGTCGCCGCCGCAACGTCGCCGGGCATCTCGCCGCGGCGCAGGCGATCCCGCGCCCGGCGGACGCGGATGTCGACGAGATAGGCATGCGGCGTCAGGCCGGTCTCGCGACGGAAGGCACGGATCAGATGATGTCGTGGCAAGCCGCAACGCCGCGCCATTTCGGCCAGCGAAAGGTCCTCGTCATAGCGCTGCTCGAGCAGCGCACGGGCCTCGGCGATCGGCCCGCGCTCGCGCCCGACCGGACGCACCGAAAGATCGGCATGGCGCGCCAGGCAAAAGGCGTAGGCGCGCAAGAGCCCTTCTTCGCCCGCCAGGGCATCGCCGCTTTCCTCCAGCAGACGGTGCGCGGCAGAAAACAGCGCCGCAGCCTCCGGGTCGTGAACGCAGGGTTCGGCGAAGAACGGCGTGCCAAGCACCTCGAATCCGGTCAGCGAGGCCGCAACCTCCTGCATCAGTCCGACGGTCGGATAGGTCATCCGGTAGCGATAGCCGCCGGCATGCGGCAGGCCGTCATGGACATCGAGTGGATGGTTGAAAACCATGTCGCCGGCACGGGCATAAAGCCGCTGGCCCCGTGCATGCCAGATCTCGCAGCCCGCTTCGATCGTGCCGATCGCATAGGTCTCGTGCGCGTGCGGGGCATAGGAATGCGTTTGGAACTTCGCCGACAGGCATTCCAGCCCCGCAAAACGTGAGGCCGTGAAGATGCGGGCATGCTCCCCCGCCAGCAGCGGAGTGTCCAGCAGCGCTTCGCCTTGGCTGATCAATTCCATGCCGGCAGGATACAGCGAATACCGGCCCTGATGTCTTGAAGAAAAGTGATGGCGACGATCACGCGGACCGTCGCCATCCGATCTCAGCCGGCCATGGCCGGCGCCGCGCCGCTGGCAGCCGGTGGCTCGCGGCCCAGACCGAGGACGAGGGCAGCACCGAGCAGCGTCGCAGTGGCGAGATAGCCGACGGCGCCCAACGCGCCGAGATGGTCGACCAGCAATCCGCCGAAGATCGCCCCGCCCGCAATCGCGACCTGGAAGGCAGCGACGAGAAGGCCGCCCGCGGCTTCRGCCTGATCGGCAGCGACGCGCACCGTCCAGGTCTGGATGCCGACCGGCAGGAAGCCGAAGGCGAAGCCCCAGAGTGCAACTGCGAACCCCGACACGAGGGTCGAAGCCCCGAAGAGGAGCAGCGTGAGCGCCGCCAGGCCAATCGCGAGCGAGCCCAGCACGACGGCGGCTTTGACGCTGCGTGCGACCACGGCACCGCCGGCGAAATTGCCGAAGAAACCGCCGACGCCATAGGCTAGCAGAACCAGCGAGATCGCCTCGACCTTCAGAAGCGGCACCTGCTCCAGGAAGGGACGGACATAGGTAAATCCAGCGAAGTGCCCGGAGATGATCACCAGCACCGCGAACAGGACGAGCCGGATGCTCGGCCGCCCCAGGAGCTCGAAGAGAGTGCCGATGCTTGGCGCCGCCAGCGGCGGCAGCTTCGGCAACGTCAACACCTGGGCGAGCAGCGTCACCGCCCCGATGCCGGCCGAAATGACAAAGACGGCGCGCCAGCCGATCGCCTCACCGAGATAGGCGCCGATCGGCGCGGCGCTGACCGTCGCGACCGAGACGCCGGTGAAGATGATCGACATCGCCCGCGGCAGCAGCCTTGCCGGGACGAGCCGCATCGCGGTCGCCGCCGCCATCGACCAGAAGCCGCCGAGGCCGATGCCGAGCAGCAGGCGCGCGAACAGAAGCGTCGTCAGCCCTGTGGCGACCGCAGCCAGCAGGCTCGACACCACCAGCAGCGACGTCAGCGCCCACATCACGATGCGCCTGTCGATACTTTTCGTCGTAATCGCAGTCGCGACACCGGCGACCGCGCCGATGACGGCGGTCGCCGTTACGGCCTGCCCGGCCGCCCCGTCGCTGATGCCCAGGTCGGCAGCGATCGGCGTCAGCAGGCTTGCGGGCAGGAACTCGGCCGTGACCAGCCCGAACACGCCCATGGTGAGCGAGAAGATCGCCGGCCACGCCGCTTCGGTGCGTTCCTCGATCTCGGCAGGGATGAATTGCGGGTCYGCGGTAGCGGAAAGGGAATCGGACATGGCGGTCTCCAGGACGTCGGACCCGACAAGTAGAGATGACGATCTGGAGCTTCCATGTTAGGAAATCCGGAATGCTTGACCATTCGTCCAGAATTCCATGACCGATCCACTGACAGAAATGCTCCGGGGCCTGCGGCTGGAGGGCGTCGACTACGCTCGTTTCCAGATGACCGCCCCTTGGGGCCTGCTCTTTCCGGCGCAGCAGGCAGCGCGCTTCCACTTCGCCGCCGAGCGCGGCTGCTGGCTACGAACGCCGGAGAACGAATGGATCCGCCTCGATCAGGGGGATGCCGTGCTGCTGCCGCGCGGCGCCGAGCACGCCTTGGCGAGCGCGCCCGGCGCCTGCACCAAGCCGCTCGGACAATGCCAGCTCCAGACCGTCTGCGGCGATATCGCCGAGGCGCGCGGTGGCGGCGACGGCGAACAGACCATGTTCTTCAGCGGCAGCATGAGCTTCAATGTCGACGGCCTGCACCCGCTGTTGCGGATGATGCCGGAACTGATGCGGCTGCACGAGCTCGCCGCCAACGAACCGGGCATCCCGCCCCTGCTCACGACCATGGCCTGCGAGCTCGCGCTGGACCGGGTCGGTGCCGGCAGCATCCTCACCCGCCTGGCCGACGTCGTCGCCGCTGCGCTGATCCGCTCTTGGGTCGAGCGGGGTTGCGGAGATTCGACCGGCTGGGTCGCCGCGGCGCGCGATCCCGATATCGGGCGTGTCCTGGCCGCGATCCATCTCAATCCCAGCGAGGACTGGACCGTCGAGGCGCTTGCCGGGGTCATGCATGCCTCGCGCTCCGCTTTCGCCGAGCGCTTCGCCAGCGTCGTCGGCGAGACTCCCGCCCGTTATGTCGTGCAGGTCAGGATGCATCAGGCCCGGCAATGGCTCGTCCGCGACCGGATGAAGATCGCCATCGTCGCGCGCCGGCTCGGCTATGAATCGGAGGCTGCCTTCAGCCGTGCCTTCAAGCGCGTCATAGGCGCGCCGCCCAGCCATTTCCGGCTGACGGACGCGGAAGGGGGGCCGGCGTTCGATAGCAACCCGCGGCCAAGTTCTGCACCGCCGCAGCAATTCGGAGGCCCCTGAGCAAGCCACCCGCCAGTCCGAACCCGCGCCTGTGGCTCGCCCCGATCGGATCGCGCAACTCCGCTCCCGCTGGTGCTACCCGCCGACCAGCTCGAACCAGCCGGCCTCGTCGATCACCTTGACCCCGTGCTTCGCAGCGTCCTTGAGCTTCGAGCCGGCTCCAGGCCCGGCGACCAGCAGGTCGGTCTTCGACGAGACCGAACCCGCGACCTTGGCGCCCAGCCGCTCGGCCATGGCCTTGGCCTCGTCACGGGTCATCTGCTCCAGCGCGCCGGTAAAGACGACGATCTTGCCGGCGACCGGACTGGTCGAAGCGACCGCCTCCAGCGGTTGCGGAGTCACCTGCGCCAGCAGCCGGTCAAGCGTTTCCTGATTATGGGCCTCGGCGAAGAACTCGACCAGTGCCTCGACGACGGTCGGGCCGATGCCGTCGATGGCATCGAGCGCCTGCCGCTCGGGGGATTGCGGGTCAGCAGCGGTCGCTGCTTCGCGCAGGGCCTCGAATGATCCGTAATGCCGCGCCAGCAACCGCGCCGTTGTTTCACCGACATGGCGGATGCCAAGTCCGAAGACGAAGCGGTTGAGCGGTGGCGYGCGCCGGTCCTCGATCGCATCAAAGAGCTTCTTCACGCTTTGCGCGCCGAAGCCTTCCTTGTCCTTCAGCTTCTTGAGATTGGCAGCATCGCGGACCGCCAGCGTGTAGATATCGGCGGGTTCCCGCACCGGCAGGTCGGGGTCGGCATGGAAGAACTCGATCTGCTTGTCGCCGAGCCCGTCGATATCGAGCGCGTCGCGCGAGACGAAATGTTTCAGGCGCTCGACAGCTTGCGCCGAGCAGATGAGCCCCCCGGTACAGCGGCGCACCGCATCTTCCTTGCCAGTGCGCGGGTTGATTTCGCGCGTCGCATGGCTGCCGCAGACCGGACACAGCGTCGGGAAGACATAGGGCTGCGAATCACCCGGCCGTTTGCCGAGATCAACGGATTCGACGCGGGGGATCACGTCGCCGGCCCGCTTCACCGTCACCGTGTCGCCGACACGGATATCGGCGCCGTCGCGGATCGGCTGGCCCTTGGAATCGAAGCCCCGGATGTAATCCTCGTTATGCAGGGTCGCGTTGGTGACGACGACACCACCCACTGTGACCGGGCGCAGCCGCGCAACCGGGCTGAGCGCGCCGGTGCGCCCGACCTGGATGTCGATCGCCTCGAGAAGGGTGGTCGCCAGTTCCGCCGGGAATTTATGCGCGATCGCCCAACGCGGCGCACGCGCGACGAAGCCGAGCCGGGTCTGGAGCGCGAGATCGTCGACCTTGTAGACCACGCCGTCGATATCGTAACCCAGCGTCGCGCGCTGGGCCTCGATCGCGCGGTAATGCGCCAGGAGCTCGCTGACACGCTCGCAGCGGCGCATCAGCGGGTTGGTCTTGAAGCCCCAGCGTCGGAAGGCTTCGACCACGCCGAACTGGGTCGCGGCTGGCAGTTCCGAAATCTCGCCCCAGGCATAGGCAAAGAAACGAAGCGGTCGCGCGGCGGTTATCGAGACGTCGAGCTGGCGCAGCGATCCGGCTGCAGCATTGCGCGGATTGGCGAATTCGCGCTCGCCCTTCTCGCGCTGGCGATCATTGATGGCCGCAAAATCGGCATGGTCGAGATAGACCTCGCCGCGGACTTCCGCGACCTCCGGCACATCGTCCCCCGCGAGCGCGTGCGGGATCTCCGAGATGGTGCGGGCATTGAGCGTGACATCCTCACCCTCCTCCCCGTCGCCACGCGTGGCCGCGGAAACGAGTTCTCCCTTCTCGTATCGCAGCGACAGCGAGAGCCCGTCGATCTTGGGTTCGGCCGTGATGGCGAGCTCGGCATCGTCCTTGCGCCCGAGGAAGCTGCGGATACGCACGGCGAAATCCGCGACGTCCTCATCCGAGAACGCATTGGCGAGCGAGAGCATCGGCACGCGGTGGCGGATCTTGGCGAATTTCGAGGACGGCCTGGCGCCAACCTTGTCGCTGAGCGCCTCATTGCCCTTCAGTTCCGCGAACACCTCTTCCAGGGCAACCAGCCGCCGACGCTTCGCGTCATAGACGGAATCGTCGAGGATGGGCGCATCCTCCTGGAAATAGGCGCGGTCGGCCTCGGCGATCTCGGTGGCCAGCAGCTTATGCTCGGCGCGCGCCTGGCGGGGCGTGAGGTCTTCGACGGGTACGGGTTCGGCTTCGCTCATGACCGTTGTCTTAGGCGAGTTGCTGGAGTCGAGAAAGACCATCGCCTGCGCGCGTCTCACCATCGTGTTCGCACGGGCTTGCGACAAATTCCGTCATCAGGCGTATAATGGTGCTGCTGGAATTGGATGCTCGACGCCTTCGGCGACTTGACCCAAGGATCGCGTCAGGACCGCCATTGCGCACCGGGCCAGAACCGGGAGGACTGCCAATGGCCAATCTCGACAGCATGATCTCCAATGCTGACCGCAAGACGAATGCGCCTGCCAAGCCCGTCATTGAGCCGCGCGTGCGCACCATCACCACGGCCGATCTGCGTGACGCGCTCTGGCGCGGTTACGAGGACTTCATGGCCCAGCCGAGCCATCTCGTCTTCATCGCGTTGATCTATCCGATCGCGGGCGTCGTCATCGCTCAGCTCACCGTGAGCTACAACATCTTCCCATTGCTGTTCCCACTGCTGTCCGGCTTTGCCCTGCTCGGCCCCTTCGCGGCCATCGGCCTATACGAGATCAGCCGACGCCGGGAACGCGGCATGAACTCCTCATGGGCGCACGCCTTCGCGATCCTGAAATCCCGCTCGATCGGGACGATCCTAGCACTCGGAGCCTTGCTGACCGGGCTCTTCATCACCTGGCTGCTCTCCGCCTGGCTGATCTATCGCTGGCTTCTTGGCGGCATGCCGGTGACCTCGATCGGCGACTTCCTCGGCGACGTGCTGACGACACCGAACGGCTGGACCATGATCATCGTCGGTAACGCGCTCGGCGCGCTCTTCGCGATTGCCGCCTTTTCAATGACCGTGATCTCCTTTCCGTTGGTGCTCGACAAGCATGTCGATGTGGCAACGGCGATCCGCACCTCGGTTGCCGCGGTTGAGGCCAATCCGCGCGTCATGATGATCTGGGGCCTCATGGTCACCGGCCTGCTCATCCTAGGCTGCCTGCCGGTGCTGGTCGGCCTCGTCCTGGTCATGCCGATCCTCGGCCACGCCACCTGGCATCTCTATCGCAAGGTCGTGGAGAAATAGCCCGTCTTCCGCAACCGGGCCGGTTCGGCCCGGTTGCGCCGGGCCCCTCAGAAAATCTCCCGCAGCTTTGAACCTGTCTCGCGTCTCGCGCGACCAAAGGTCATGAGGCTGCATCCCGCGGCCTCGCACAGAGCCAAGGGAGAGATTTCATGACCGCCCGCACGATCCTCACCGGCCTTGCCACCGCCTTCGTTCTCGGCGCCGGCGCCCTCATCGGCAGCTCGCTGGCCACCGCCACCTTCGCGCAAGCCGCGCCTGCCTGGCACGGCCCTGGCCATCACGGCCATTTCGGCCACGGTTTTCATCATCCCCGCCCCTGGGGCTGGGGCCGCCCAGGCTGGGGATACCGCCCGGTCTACGCCAGCGCCTATTATGGCGGCTGCTACAAGGTGTTCCGTCGCGGTTTCGTTCCGGGCGTTGGCCCGGTCGTTCGCCCGGTCACCATCTGCCGATGAACGCAGATGAATTCGCCTGAAGAGGGTGTCGGAGCGATCCGGCTCCCTCTCAACGCTGCCCGGCGGCGATATCGCTTAGCAGCCCAGCCTACACGACCTTCGGGGTTCCATCGCGCCTGCCGCCAACACCGTTTGGGAACCTTTGCGCGCCGCACCGGTTCAGTTCTCGTCACAGCAGAATGGTGACGCTGAATCATGCGGGCGCCAGCAGCCCGATCAAAGCCGGGGGCTTCTCATGAACAACATCATTTACATCGTCGGCCTCGTGGTCGTTGTCCTCGCTATCCTGTCCTTCCTGGGCTTGCGCTGACCGCGGGCCCGAGGAGCGCCAAGTCGCGGCAAGTTGGCGAACGTTACGGACGTCCGCGCCGCTTTTCGGCGGGATCGCCCTCAGCATTTGGTCGCCGCCGGCTCAGGCCAAGTCCTGGCGGCAGCCGCACCCCTTGCCGTCGCGTCTCCGCTCGCGAGCGCTGCTTCCGCACGGCCTCGGCCGCGTAAATGACGCAGAGTTCCCTGCCAACTGCTCAAGATGGACTGGTCACCGAAACGCGAAACGCCCCCTCCCGGCCTGGGAGGGGGCGTTTCTGAATGATCCCGAGCCCTGTTGCCTGGGCTGGCGAACGACGTCCCTGATCAGCGATCGTCCCGACGCGGCTTCTTGCTCTTGAACGGCTTGCCGGCAGGCTTGCCGCGCTCACCGCCTGCAAATCCGGCGTCCGGCTTGCCATGGCCGAAGCTCTTACCGCCATGGCTGGGCTTGGCGGAAAAGGGCTTGGCGCCGGCAAAGGGCTTGCCCTTGGCGAAGGGCTTGTCCGAAGGACCTGACTTCTTCTCGAAGGGCCGCTCGCTGGGGCGCAGCACAGCGTTCTCGTCATAGACGGGCTCGCGATCGCGCCGGACGGGGTCATAAGGCTTGCCGCCATGCGCCTTGGCGCCGAAGGGCTTGCCCTTGCCTTCGTAAGGCTTCTTTTTGCCAGGGAATGGCGCGCTCGCCCGTTCATCATCGGCCCGCGGCGCACGCGTATGGGATGCCTTCTCCGCGAAGGGTTTGGCCGGGCGCCGCTCGGCTTCGCCGGTCACGGGCTCGATCACGATCTTGTCCCGGTCGGTCGCGCTCGCCAGCGACGCGAAGCGTTCCGCGACATCGGCATCGATCTCGACCTTGGTTTCCGTGTCGAAGATGCGGATGGCGCCGACCTCGTCACGGGTGATCTTGCCACGACGGCAGAGCATCGGCAGCAACTGCCTGGGATCGGCGCCGTCACGGCGGCCGATATTCAGGCGGAACCAGACCGTATCGCCACGCGGCCCGGCCTTGTGCGGCCTCTCCCCCTGCTCGCGGTCACGCTCGCGCGGACGGGCGTAATCCTCGGTGCTGCGCACCGGCCTGCGCTCGTCGCGCCCGAAACCGGGATCACCGACCTCCTCCGCCGCCGGCAGGCGCGAACGATAGACCCTGACCAGGGCGGCCGCGATCTCCTGCGCCGAGCGACCGGCAAGCAGGGCCTCGACCATGCCGGCATCATCCTCGCTTGCCTCGCCGGTAAGCAGCGGATCCTGCAGCAGCCGCTCCTGATCGAGCGCGCGGATTTCCTCCTGCGTCGGGGCACCGGCCCAGACGGCTTCGACCTTGGCCTCGGAGAGCAGCATGTCGGCCTTGCGGCGCCGAGAGGGCGGCACCAGCAGGACGCTGGTCCCCTTCTTGCCCGCACGGCCCGTCCGGCCGCTGCGGTGCTGCATGACCTCTGGATCGTTCGGCAGCTCGGCGTGGATGACCAAGGTCAGGCCCGGCAGGTCGATGCCGCGCGCAGCCACGTCGGTTGCGACGCAGACGCGGGCGCGCCCGTCGCGCAGGGCCTGCAGCGCCGAATTGCGCTCGCTCTGGCTGAGCTCGCCTGAGAGCGCCACGGCCGAAAAGCCGCGCTCCAGCAGGATCGCCTCGAGATGGCGGACCGCATTGCGGGTGTTGCAGAAGACCAGCGCGCAGGGCGAATCGTGGAAGCGCAGCAGGTTGACGACAGCGAGCTCGGCTTCCTTCGGGAAGACACGGATCGCGCGATACTCGATGTCGGCATGCCCGGTTGCCGAGCCGGCCACCTCGATGCGCAGGGCATCGCGTTGATAGCTCCTCGCCAGCGCGATGATCGCCTTGGGCAAGGTCGCGGAGAAGAGCAGGCTGCGGCGTTCCGCTGGGGTCGTCTTCAGAATGAACTCGAGATCGTCGCGGAAACCGAGATCGAGCATCTCGTCGGCCTCGTCGAGGACGACGGCTCGGAGCGCCGAGACATCGAGCCTGTGCCGCTCGATGTGATCACGCAGGCGGCCGGGTGTGCCGACGACGATATGTGCGCCCTCGTCCAGCAAGGCGGCCTCGCGGCGCGGATCCATGCCGCCGACACAGGAGATCACCCGGGCGCCGGCATGCTTGTAGAGCCAGGCGAGCTCGCGCTGGACCTGCAATGCCAGTTCGCGGGTCGGCGCGATGATCAGCGCCAGGGGCTGCCCGGCACGGCCCAGGACCTCGGCGCCCTCCAGCAGGGTCTCGCCGATGGCGAGCCCATAGGCGACGGTCTTGCCGGAGCCCGTCTGTGACGAGACCAGAAGGTCGCGTCCGGCCGCCGCCTCTTCCAGAACGGCGTTCTGGACGGGCGTCGGATCATTGTAGTTGCGTTCGGCGAGCGCACGCGCGAGCGGCGGGCTCGTGGGAAGGAATGCCATCGTTAATCGGCCTTGAGTTCATGCGCGCGGCGTGATGCGGCGCGGGAGATCGTGAGGCAGGCATCGCGGCGCGTGAAACGCAGCCATAACACCATAAGCCAGTCTGTGCCGCTCTTAGAGCAGAATTCGCAGAAAGGGAATGCAGATCGCTGTGGTCAGGCGCGCGCCGCCGCGCCATGCAGGCCAGCAGCCTCAAGGAGACGGGCGGCGGCAGCCCTCGCCTCCTCGGTGATGCTGGCACCGGCAAGCATGCGAGCGATCTCCTCGCGCCGTGTCCGGTCCTCGAGCGGCGTCACGCGCGTCACGGTGCGAGAGGCCGCGTCATTGTCCAGCGCCGATTTGGCGATCAGGAAATGACGTCCAGCCTTGGCCGCAACCTGCGGCGCATGCGTCACCGAGATGACCTGCACCTGTCGCGCCAGACGCGCCAGACGCTCCCCGATCGCATCCGCGACCGCGCCCCCGACTCCGCTATCGATTTCGTCGAAGACAAGGGTCGGCGCCGACCCGCGCTCGGCAAGCACGACCTTCAGGGCAAGCATGAAGCGCGAGAGCTCGCCCCCGGACGCAACCTTCATCATCGGGCCGGGCCGCGTGCCGGGATTGGTTTCGACCCAGAATTCGACGCGGTCGAACCCTTCCGGACCACGCGCATCCTCGTCGCGATCGATATGGGTGATAAATCGCGCACGCTCGAGCTTCAGCGGCGGCAGTTCTGCCTTGACCGCAGTGTCGAGACGCAGCGCAGCCTCGCCGCGGGCAGCGGAGAGCGCCCGCGCCCTGGCGAGATAATCGGCTTCCGCCCGAGCGAGCTCCGCTTCGAGCCGGGCCAAGGAGCTCTCGCTCTCATCGAGATCGGCAAGGTCGGCACTCATCCGGGCCGCAAGATCGGCAAGTGCCTCGACGGGAACGTCGAACTTTCGGCCCGCTGCCCGCAAGGCGAACAGCCGTTCCTCGACCCGCTCCTGCTCGCGCGGATCGTACTCCGCCGCACGCATGGCCGCCGCGAGCGCTTCGCCCGCTTCTTCCAGCGCCACGATCGCGGTGTTGAGCGCCGCCATCGAGGGATCGACGAGTTCTGGTGCCTGCGCAGCCCGCCGCTCCAGCCGGCGGAGCACCGCCGCAAGCGAGGGGACAGGGGAAGCCTGGCCACCGACGGCCTCATAGGCATCGGAAAGATCCCGCGCCACCTTTTCCGCCTGCATCATGCCCTGGCGCCGGCTGGCCAGTGCATCTTCCTCGCCCGGTTCCGGCGCAAGCTTGCCAAGTTCGGCCACCGCGTGACGCAGGAAATCGGCCTCCTTGCGTGCGGCCTCGACACGGATGCGCTGCGTCTGCAGCGCCTGTCGCGCGCGCTTCAGCACATCGCTGGCCGTCGCCGTGATCTCGGCCTGTCCTTCGAGGCCGGCAAAACCGTCAAGTATGGCGMGGTGCTGGGCCGCATCGGTCAGGGCCCGGTCATCATGCTGACCATGGATCTCGACAATGGCGCTGCCGATCAGTCGCAGGATCTGGACGCTGACCGGCTGGTCATTGACGAAGGCGCGTGTCCGGCCATCCGCATATTGCACGCGTCGCAGGATCAGATCACCGTCTGTGTCGATCTCCTGGGCCTGCGCCAGCTTGCGAGCCGGATGGGCGAGCGGCAGGTCGAAGACGGCACTGACCTGACCTTGCGTCTCGCCATGGCGCACGAGCCCGCCGTCGCCGCGACCACCGAGCGCCAGCGCAAAGCCGTCGAGCAGGATCGACTTGCCTGCACCGGTCTCACCGGTCAGCACGCTCAGCCCGGCGCCAAACGCCAGATCGAGCCGGTCGATCAGGACAATGTCGCGGATCGAAAGCTGCGCCAGCATGACGCTCAGCGCGTGTTTGAAGGGAGTGGCATGCGGTCCGTCACCCGGCCGTGCACCTGCCCGGCCTCAGCGGACGAGGCCGACGACCGAACGGGTGAAGCCGTTGAACAACCGGCTGATATAGGAGCCGCGATCCTCGCGGGGCTCGAGGCCGCCACTCTGAAGCAAGGTATAGGCGTCCTTGTACCAGGGGCTGTCGGGGAAGTTATGCCCGAGCACGGCAGCGGCAGTCTGCGCCTCATTGGTGATGCCCATCGCCATATAGGCCTCGGTCAGGCGCATCAGCGCCTCCTCGACATGGCGCGTGGTCTGGTATTTGGTGATGACGTCGCGGAAGCGGTTCACGGCACCGGTATAGTTGCGCTTCTCGAGATAGTAGCGCCCGACATTCATCTCCTTGCCCGCGAGCTGATCGCGCGCAACCAGCATCTTCTCGCGGGTGTCGATCACATACTCGGACTTCGGATAGCGATCGAGCAGCTCCTGCATCGCGGCAAGCGCGCGCTCGGTGCGCTCCTGGTCGCGCGTCGCGTCCGGGATCTGGTTATAATAGGACATCGCCATGATGTACTGCGCATAGGCAGCATCGGGGCTGGCGGGGTTCTGCGCCAGAAAGCGCTTGGACGCCGTGATCGCGTCCTCGTACTTGGCTGCCTGGAAATTCGTATAGGCAACCATGATCAAGCCCTTTTTCGCGTAGGGCGAGAACGGCGCTTGCTTGTCGATCTCTTCGAACTTCTTGACCGCGCCTTCGCTGTCGCCGTTCTGAGAGCGAGCCAGCCCTTCGTTATAGAGCTTGTCGGCCGGCACATCCGCGATGATTTCCGGCTTGTAGACCTCAGGCTTGTCGAACGGATTGAGCGACGACATCGTGTCGCAGCCGCCGAGCAGCAAGGCGGCGCCGAGCGTCAGGGCAACGCCCATCCGCATCGGTCGGGCGCTTTGGGAAGTCGGGTTATTCAGCCGCATGACGCTCACGTCGTCCGTCCTCTTTCGCTCGTCACCGCAAGATGGCGAAGGATGCCTTTACCTCAGACGCAGCGCTCACGCTACCGGGGAAAGGCAGGTTACGAACATGCGGGGCCCATGCTGCATTCGATAAAAAGCAGGCGAATGCAAGGCGCGCGCGAAACTGTTCGACTGCTCAGTGCAGATCGGGCGCGAAGGCCGCGGGGGCCGCAACGGCCATCTGCACGGCACGGTGCGCATAGACCGGCTCGGCCTCGACGATCGCGTAATTCGCGCGATCCGCGAACAAGGCTTCCAGAACGGTCACATTCATGCGGTGACCGCCGCAATAGGAGCGAAACTCGCCGAGAATCGGATAGCCGGCCAGCGCCAGATCGCCAACCGCGTCCAGCACCTTGTGGCGCACGAACTCGTCCGCGTAGCGCAGGCCTTCCGGGTTGACCACCTTGTCGTCGCCGATCGCGACGGTGTTATCGAGCGAGGCGCCGAGCGCGAAACCCGCCTTCCAGAGCTGCTCGACTTCGCGCATGAAACCGAAGGTGCGGGCACGCGAAATCTCGCGGGCATAGGCGACCGGCTCGAGGTCGAAGATCTTGCGCTGACGGCCGATCGCCGGGGTGTCAAAATCGATCTCGACATCAAGGCGGAAGCCGCTGTCGAACGGCGCGAGCTCGGCGAAGCCGCGCCCCTTCTCGACGCGGACCGGCTGCAGGACCTTGAGATAACGGCGGTTCGCACCAAGCGTGACGATGCCGGCATCTTCGATCGCCGTGACGAACTCCGCCGCGCTGCCGTCCATGATCGGCATTTCGGGGCCGTCGATCTCGATCAGGACATTGTCGAGCCCAAGGCCGGCGCAGGCCGACATCAGGTGCTCGATGGTCGCGACGGAGGCGACACCGCGATCGCCGATCACGGTGCAGAGCTCAGCAGCGCTCACCTTGTTGTAGCGGGCATGGATCAGGTGCGAGGGGCCGCCCTCGGACTCCTTGCGGAGGAAGACGATGCCGGAGTTCGCGTTGGAAGGCTTGAGGCAGATTCCGGCGGGAGCTCCGGAATGGACACCGATTCCCTTCAAGGACAYGGGAGCGCGGAGTGTGGTCTGCCGATCAAAATTCATTCCGGTATCCAATCTCGAACGCTAACGATCTCGGCTGCACAACGCTACGGGCTGCCTGACGGTCGTCTGCGGTCCTTAAGTTGGGCGGCTCCTGGCGGTTGCCGGTGCCGTCATCCCCCTTTGGGGCAAGCGCAACATACGCCTTAGGTGGATGCCGACAAAATCACGCTTTCTTTCGCTCTGTAACAAGCGAACTCAATCAGAAAAAAATAACCATCCCATTGAAGTATATGGTTTTTCAAACGTAAACAGAGCCCGGAGCGAGGGTTCGCTCCGGGCTCTGTTACAACTGTCGCAGGCGCTGTGGCGCTCAGTTCGCCTGGCGGCGCAGGAACGCGGGAATCTCCAGCTGATCCTCTTCGCTGCTGCGATTCGGCGCAGCACGGCCAAGCTGGTCGAGCTGGCCTTGCGCCGGGCGCGAGGCCGGCAGAGCCGGACGGCGCATGTATTCGGCATGGGCAGCGCTGGGCGCGGGAGCGGCGGGCTGCATCGGCGGCGGCGCGTGGCGCACCGGGGCCTGCGGCTGGGCCTCGTCCTCATCCTTGCGACCGAAACCAACCGAGGCGAGGCGCTGCATCAGCGACATGCGCTTCTGGTCGGCCTGGGCCGGAGGCTGCGGAACAGACTGCGCACCGCGGCTCGCAGCGATCTGGTTCTGCGCCGGCATCGGCAGGTCCTCGATCCGCGGCATCCGCGTCGGGCGGACGACCGCACGCTCTGGGGCCGGGGCGATGAAGCTGTCCTCGTGACGCATCATCGGCTCTTCATGCATCATCGGCTGGCTCACCGGAGCGGTCGCGATCACCGGACGCGGCTGCACCGGTTCGATGCGGATGTCTTCCGCAACGCTCGGCTGCACCGGAGCCGCCTGGCGCACGGTCTCGACATTCACAGGCGCACGCATCTCCAGCATCGGCTCGGCATGAATCGGAGCCGCGGCGCGCGGTGCAGCTGCGGTGTTGCGCAGACGCGCTTCGGCCTTCAGACGCTCGGCAACCTGGGCGATACGGGCTTCGGTATCATCCATTTCAGCCTGGGTGCTGATCGGCTTGTCGATGCCGGTGGCCACGACGGAGACGCGCACGACGCCCTCGAGCGATTCGTCGAATGTCGCGCCAACGATGATATTGGCCTCTGAATCAACCTCTTCGCGGATGCGGGTGGCAGCTTCGTCGACCTCATAGAGCTTCATGTCGCGCCCGCCGGTGATCGAGATCAGCAGGCCACGCGCGCCCTTCATCGAGACATCGTCGAGCAGCGGATTGTTGATCGCAGCCTGGGCCGCGGTCAGCGCACGCTTCTCGCCCTGCGCCTCGCCGGTGCCCATCATCGCCTTGCCCATGCCGCGCATCACGGCGCGAACGTCGGCGAAGTCGAGATTGATCAGGCCGGGGCGGACCATCAGGTCGGTGATGCAGGCGACGCCGGAATAGAGCACCTGGTCGGCCATGCCGAAGGCATCGGCGAAGCCGGTGGTCTCGTTGGCGACGCGGAACAGGTTCTGGTTCGGGATGACGATCAGCGTATCGACCGCCTCGTTCAGCTCCGAGATGCCAGCCTCCGCCATGCGCATGCGGCGGTGGCCCTCGAACTGGAACGGCTTCGTGACGACGCCAACAGTCAGTATACCCATGTCGCGGGCGACGCGGGCGATCGCAGGGGCCGCACCGGTGCCGGTGCCGCCGCCCATGCCGGCGGTGATGAAGACCATGTGTGCGCCGGCAAGGTGATCACGGATCTCGTCGATCACCTCTTCCGCCGCCGCACGCCCGACTTCCGGCTGCGAGCCGGCGCCGAGGCCTTCGGTGACCTGCAGGCCCATCTGCACGATGCGCGAAGCACGCGAGAGCGCCAGAGCCTGCGCATCGGTATTGGCAACGACGAAATCGACCCCATCGAGGCCGGCTTCGATCATGTTGTTGACCGCGTTGCCGCCGGCTCCGCCGACACCGAACACGGTGATCCGGGGCTTTAGCTCCCGGATGTCAGGGGCTTGCAGATTCATCGCCATGGTTGCCTCTTTCGATTTCTTGTCCGGCGCCTGGCGGGAGCCGTCCCGATTGCTACGATTTTACTCTTGGGTCGGAACGGCGCCGCGCCGCCCGGCCCGATACCCTTAGAAACTGTCTTTCAGCCAACGCCCGACACGCGAGAAATACCCGTCCGTCCCCGTCGCGAAGTAAGCGCCGCTCGCGCGAGGCTCGAAATGTTCGACATGGGCGACCTGCGGGTAGACCAGCAGGCCGACCGCGGTCGCAAAGGCTGGTCCCTTGCCAGCCTCCGGCAAGCCCTTGATCCCGAGCGGCCGGCCGGTGCGGACCTGGCCGCCGAGCAGCCGGCGCGCCGTCTCCGGCAGACCAGTCAACTGGCAGGCACCGCCCGTCAGCACGACGCGGCGGCCGGCCTGGGCCGAAAAGCCGGCAGCGTTGAGCCGGTCGCGCACGAGCTCGAGGATTTCCTCGACCCGCGGCTTGATGATGCGGATCAGATGCGATTTCGCCAGATGGTTCGGGGTGTCGCGCTCGTCATCGTCGACCTGCGGCACTGAGATCATGTCGCGTTCGTCCGAAGCGCTGGAGATCGCCGATCCGTGCAGCGTCTTCAGCCGCTCGGCGGCCGAGACACGGGTCGACAACCCACGCGCCACGTCCATGGTGATGTGATTGCCACCGACCGCAATGGCGTCGGCATGGACCAGATGGCCGCCCGAGAAAACACCGAGGCTGGTGGTGCCGCCGCCCAGGTCGACGACGACGACGCCCATTTCGGCCTCGTCGTCGACGAGAACAGAGAGACCGGAAGCATAGGGAGACGCGACGACCGCCTCGACCTCGAGATGGCAACGCTCGACCGCCAGCATGACGTTGCGGGCAGCAGCCGCCTCGCTGGCGACGACATGCATGTCGACGGAGAGCTTGCCKCCGACGAGGCCGCGCGGATCAAGCACGCCCGGCACGCCGTCGAGCGCATATCCGGTCGGCAATGCGTGCATCACCGCCTTGCCGGGCTTGATCGCATGAGTCGCGGCGACCGCGAGAACCCGCTTCACATCGGAATCGCTGACCGAGCCGCTGCGCAGGTCGACGCTGGCGGCATAATGCTGCGAGCCGATGCGCCCACCGGTCAGGTTGACGATGACGGACTGGACCTCGACCTTGGCCATGCGCTCGGCCGCATCGACAGCGGCCCGGATCGCACGTTCGGCGTTCTCGAGATCGATGATGGCGCCGCCCTTCACGCCAAGCGAACGCTGATGGCCGATGCCGATGATGCGTGCGACATGGGTGCGCCCGCGCAGACGCTCGTTCGCCTCGGCCGGGTTCAACTCGGCGATCAGGCAGACCACCTTGCTCGTTCCGACGTCCAGAATCGACAAGGTCGCGCTCTTGCGCGACGAAAGCGGACGCATCCGTGGTGTCAGGCCCTGAGAGGTGAAGTTCACGCCTCGCCTCCCTTCTTCTTGGTCTTGCTCTTGAGCTGCTCGGCGCGGGTCGCCGCCCCCTCTTCCGTCAACCGCATCACCACCCGATCGGGCTGGCGCAGGTCGATGGCGAGCAGGTCCTTGTCCAGCAGCCTGAAATCCGTTTCGAGGCCGGCGAGACGTTTGACGGCCTCCCCCGGCGCGATCTCCGGCAGACGGATATCCATGCCGTTGTCGAGCTTGAGGTTCCAGCGCCGGCCGGCAATCAGGCTGGCTGCACGGATGCGCGGCGCCAACGGTCCAGCGTCGGCGAGCAGCGCGACGTACTCGCGGGCGCGGGTGTTGGCGTCGGGGCCGACGACGAGCGGCAGATGGGCGAAGCGGCCATCATCCATCTTGTCGATGACCGTGCCATCGGCTGCGATCAGGAAAAGGTCGCCCTTCACCTGCCAGAGGGCGAAGGGTTCACGCTCCGTCAGCGTGATCGCGATCTCGCTGGGATAGAGCTTGCGAACCGTCGCCTGGCGAATCAGCGGCGTCGCCTCGAGGCGACGGCGCGCCTCGTCCGCATCGAAGAAGGCGACCGAGGTCTTCGAATCGATTCCTGCAGCGATCAGGACCTCGATCTCGGACAGCTCCGAGATTCCAGAGATCGTCACCCTGTCGACGCCGAGCCCGACCAGGCGCGCCAGCATATGGCGCGGCTCGCCGTAGTTCTCCTGCATCGTTTCGACATGTCCGCCCTGCACGAAGCCTGTCCCGATACTCAATCCAAGAAACCCAAGAGCCAGCCAGGTCCCGATCCGCTGCGGCAGGCGCTGCCACAGCGGGAGGGCCACCGCACTGCGCCGCGACGACCGGAACCAGCGACGCGAACGCTCGCCGACCAGAAGTTGCGGCCCTGCGGCCGGCATCGATGAACGTCGGGCAGGCACCGCCGCCGCTTTCATCGATCGAGGGAGGCGTCCTCCACCATCCATTTGACGAGCTCACCGAAGTTCAGGCCCGCGTGGGCAGCCAACTCGGGCACCAGGCTGGTTTCGGTCATCCCGGGCTGCGTATTGACCTCCAGCCAGACGAGAGTGTCGGTCTCGTCGTCGTAGCGGAAGTCAGAACGGCTGACGCCCCGGCACCCGATTGCTTGATGCGCCGTTAACGCACACTCTTCGATCTGCTGGTAAATTTTTGGTAAAATTTGAGCCGGGCAGATGTGGATCGAACCACCTTTCGTGTATTTCGCATCGTAGTCGTAGAACTCGCCCGTCGCGGCCCGGATCTCGGTCACACCAAGGGATTTGTCGCCCATGATCGCGCAGGTCAGCTCCCGCCCGGCGACGAAGCTCTCGGCCAGCAACATGTCCCCGCACGGCCAGTCCTCCCGCGCCACTTCCTGCGGAGGATGTTCGCGCCCCTTTTTCACGATGATGACCCCGACCGAGGACCCCTCATTGACGGGTTTGAGCACATAGGGCGGCGGCAGAGGGTGCGTCTTGGCGGCCTCGAAGCGCGACAGGGTAACGCCGCGCGCGACCGGAACCCCGGCAGCCGCAACGACCGTCTTCGCCCTGTCCTTGCGCAGTGCGAGCGCCGAGGCGAGCACTCCGGAATGGGTGTAGGGAATGCGCAGAATCTCGAGCAGGCCCTGGATGGTGCCGTCCTCGCCAAAGCGGCCATGAAGCGCGTTGAAGGCGACGTCCGGGCGCAGCCGATCCAGCACATCGGCAATATCGCGCTGCACATCGATTCGCGTCACGCGGTAGCCGACGCTCTCCAAGGCCCTCGCGCAGCCGTCGCCGGTATTGAGGCTGACCTCCCGCTCGACGGACCATCCGCCCATCAAGACTGCGACGTGTTTGGTCATTGAATCGCTACTCCGCTTCCCCGAGACCCTCGGGGGAGCATGGTTAACGACGCGTTAACGCAGCGGCGGCGAGGCGATCGAAACATCGCCTCCCACGACACATCCTGCGGCGAGGCGCAGTCCGGGCGAAGGCGCGGACTGCGTTACACACTCCCCCGATCGCACTCGGGCAGGCCGACACATGGCTGACCGGTCAGTGGTTTCGCGGGGCCGCCCCATGGCGACGTCTTGATCGCGCGACCACGCCGGGTGCTGGCGACCATTCGTTTCCCAGCGGCCTATACCGCGACGCCGAGCCGCTTGATCTCCCAGTGCAGCTCGAAGCCCGACGTCTCCTTGACCCGGCGGCGAACCTCCTCGCCCAGACCTTCGATATCGGCGGCCGTCGCGCCGCCGGCATTGATCAGGAAGTTGCAATGCATCTTGGAGACCTGGGCACCGCCGACCCGCAATCCGCGGCAGCCGGCAGCGTCGATCAGTTGCCAGGCCTTGCCGCCGGGCGGGTTCTTGAAGGTCGAGCCACCGGTGCGCTCCTTGATCGGTTGAGCGGCCTCGCGAGCCGCCGTTACCCGGTCCATCTCCGCAAAGATCGCAGCCTGATCGCCTGGCCGCCCCTGGAACAGGGCCGACGTGAAGACGATGTCCATCGTCGCTGCCGCGCTATTGCGGTAGGTGAAGCCCATCTCCGCATGGGAGAGCGTGACGATCTCGCCCTTGCGGGTCACGCCACGCGCCGAGACGAGCACATCGGTGGTCTCGCCGCCGTGAGCACCGGCATTCATTCGCAGCGCGCCGCCGATGCAACCGGGGATGCCGCGATAGAAGGCGAGGCCGTCGAGCGAGGCATCGGCGGCTGCCCGCGCCACCTTGACGTCCGGCACCGCCGTGCCACTGCGCAACCGGTTGCCGTCTTCGAGCGAGATCTCGCCGAACGCCTTGCCGCCGAGTCGAATGACGACGCCGGGAATGCCACCGTCGCGCACGATCAGGTTCGAGCCGAGCCCGACGACCGTGACAGGAATCTCGGCCGGAAGCCTGGACAACAGATAGGCCAGGTCCTGCTCGTCAGCCGGCGTGAACAGCACCTGCGCCGGGCCACCGACGCGGAACCAGGTCAGCCCTGCCATTTCCTGGTTGGCCAGGAGACGGCCGCGCAATTCGGGCGCGGCCGCGCGAAGGTCGGGGGTGATGTCGGGGAAGCTCACTGCTTGCCACCCAGCCCGGCGAGTTCGCCCGGCAGCGCATAGGCCCATTGCGTGATGTTGCCGGCGCCCAGCAGCACGACATAGTCGCCCGGCCCCGCGAACTCCGCCACCATGCCCGCGAGTTTCTCGGGAGCCTCCAGGGCCAGCGCATGGCGGTGGCCGCGCGCCTTGATGCCCGAGACGAGGCTATCCCGGTCGGCACCGGGAATCGGCGCCTCGCCGGCGGCGTAGGTGTCGGCGACGATCACCGTATCGGCATCGTTGAAGCAAGCCGCAAAATCGTCGAACAGACTGGAAAGGCGCGTATAGCGATGCGGCTGCACCACGGCGATGACCTTGCTCCTGGTCGAGGCGCGCGCCGCCTTGAGCACGGCGGCGATCTCCACGGGATGGTGGCCGTAGTCGTCGAAGATCAGCGCGCCGTTCCACTCGCCGGTCTTGGTGAAGCGGCGCTTGACGCCGCCGAAACCGGCAAGGGCCTCGCGGATCTTCTCGACCGGAATGCCAAGGTCATAGG